>CALDJV010000158.1 GCA_937899305.1 uncultured Cytophagaceae bacterium | reverse complement strand
TGGCAATTGAGAGAGACGGGATCCAACAATATATAGTTTTTTTAATTTACTTAGTTGTCCAATATTGGATGGTAACTGAGCAAGCCCATTCCCTACGGCCAATATTTCCAAATTTTTGAGTTGAACAACGGTTTTGGGTAATGCCATTACTCTGTTTCCCACAAATAACTCCTTTAAGTTTTTGAGTTGCCCCACAGAAGCAGGTAGTTGAGTAAGTTGAGTATTCTCTAAACGTAGTATTTGCAAATGGGTAAGTTGTCCAATAGATAGAGGCAACTGAGTGAATCTGTTCCAACTTAGCTTCATTGTTTTCAAGTTTTTCAAAGCTCCAATAGATGCCGGTAATTGAGTAAGTCGGTTTTTGTGCAAATACAATGCTTCTAAATTTTTGAGTTGATCGATAGATGGAGGCAATTGAGAGAGCTGGTTGTTGTCCAAACGGAGTACTTTTAAATTGCTGAGATTTCCAATAGTTGAGGGTAATCTTACCAATCGATTGTTGTCCAGGTTGATCATTTCTAAATTTTTGAGGCTTGCAATAGTGGAGGGTAATTCCATCAATTGGTTGCCTTCTAAGGCAAGGTCTTTTAAATTTTTAAGGTTTCCAATGGAGGAGGGCAACTGGGTCAATTGATTGTTATGTAATACCAAACTCACCAAGCCAGAGAGTTTCCCAATAACTGAAGGTGTTTGGGTAAACTTGTTATGAGGTAGCTCCAAAATAGCTAATTTTTTGAGCTGCCCCATGGTAGCAGGAAGCGCACTCAGTTGGTTAAAACGTAATTTTAACTCTTCTAAATTTTTGAGCTTTCCAATCTCTTCAGGCAGTTGGGTCAAACGATTACTTTCTAAAATGATTTTTTTTATTTGCTTTAATGCACCAATGACAGGCGGCAATTGAGCTAGTTGATTACGAGATAAGTCTAACTCCTCTAGGTTTTTGAGTTGACTAATTTCTGGGGGGAGTTGAGTCAACTTATTACGCTTTAAGATCATTTTTTTCAACTTCTTCAGTTGACCAATGGAGGCAGGTAACTGAGTAAATTGATTAGAGCTTAAATCCAAAAGAGTGAGGTTTTTTAGTTTGGTTATTGAAGTAGGTACCTCGCCAAGATGTTGATTATCAGATAATTCAAGTTTTTCAGGTTGTTGAGCTCCGCAATTTCTGGTGGTAATTTTGTGAGAGATCTACTATTAGTGATACGTAATGTAACCAAGTTTTTGAGTTGCCTGATTTCTTTGGGTATTTTAGTGAGTCTATTTTTATCTATGAGTAAAACCTTAAGATGAGTAGCCCGAAGAATTTCTGGCGGTATCGAGGTTAAATGCGACATATCTTGCCAACCACAGGCCTCAACCTCAGGGGTAAGTGCTTCTAGATTGTTGGCAAATCGATAGGCATTCCCCTTTTTATCTAACAGAAATCTTTTCCCGGTAAAATCGGTAACAGAAGTCAAATGATATTTATAAAAACTATTTGCGTGTTTCCATTCACCCAGTTTCTCGATCACTTCTCCTTGTTTGTTTACGTAGCGATACTTTCCATCAGCAAATTTTTTTGGAGTTTGAGCTTGAATAATATACCCTAAAACCAGTAAGTAAACAGTGAGCAAGTATTTCATAAAATTTGATGTTTTACTAAGCGAGCACAATTTATTTTCAAATATATGATTTAATCAATAAATCGGATATTTGGCTTGCCAGTTTTTTCAAAACAACGCTACTGGGATATTTACTTTTGATAGTTGTTGTAAGTGTTATTTCAGTCTAAAGGATGGTGAAAAATAAGTTACTCACTTCTAAACATAAATCAACGACTCATAACGAGACTGGTTGAGGCTAAATACTGCCAGGCGCAATTCAGTTTCCCAGACTTTCAAATACCCACATTCTCCTATTTCTATTTCATCGATGATGGCCTGCACTCCGGTAAGGTCATGGACCGAATGCTGCTTTAGTTTTTTCAAATAAGGTTGTAACCTTGTTTTTTGATCTATGGGAAGATAAACCTCATTAGAGTGCTGCAACACTTGGGTACCAGCGCCAAGCGTTTCTTTTTGATGGTGATCATCACACGGTAATGTAACCCAAAACAAGGTGCCTTGTCCTAGCTCACTTTCTACTCCGATTTTGCCTCCTTGTGCCTCTATGGCCATTTTACAAAAAGTCAAGCCCAAGCCAGTCGATGCCTGATTGTTGTTGTCATGGTGATAAGGCTCAAAAATGTGAGACAAATCATTGGGTGCAATGCCTCGGCCCGTATCTATGACCTTGATTTTGACCAAATCAGACGCCACCGTTTCACAACAAAGTGTTACTTGACCCCATTCAGGAGTATAGGTAAGTGCATTGTGTAACAAGTTAATCAATACCCGCAACAATAGATCGGCATCGCCTACCACACGATCGCCCCGGCAAATGTGTTGATGAACCTGAAGTTTTTTGACCTGAGCAAGCCATTGCACTTGCTGAATGGCTTGTTGACTCAGTTCGGGCAAATCTAAGGGCTGGACCTGTACCTGAAAATGGGGTGTGTTTAGTTTTTGGGTGTCCAATAAATTGCGTATCAAATGCATCATCCTTTTTCCTGCTTGATGAATCATTTGCTGATCGGTCAAAGAAATGCCTGATGCTGATAAACCAATAATGGCACTCAGCGGGTTTTTGAGGTCATGAGTGACCATGCTGATCATTTTTTCTTTAAAAATACCCAACTCTTCTACTTTTTGCAGAGAAGATGCCAACTGGGCTTTTTGCCGAGCCATGGTGTAGGTATTGGCTTGCAAAGCTTGATTTACTTCCGCCAAACGGTCACGTTGTTGGGCAATGGTTTCGGCTTTGCTTCGTATTTCTTCTTCGCTTTGAGTCAAGAGGGCATTGGTTCTTAAAATATGTGATTTTTGCGCTTTCAGTAGCAGGTTTGACCTTCTAATTTTTCTCACCATCCAAAACAAAATGACCATCCCGCCTAAAAACACCAACATGCCACCCAAAGTGAGCCATAGGATGAGGCGTTCTTGCCGAATTTGTTGTTTTTTCAGATTCAAAGCTTGTTTCAGAGAAATATTTTCTAATTGTTTGTTCCCAATCTGATAATGATGGTGTAAGCTCGTGACGAGTTGTGATTTTTTTCTACTGAGTACATCATCACGAATCCTAATATATTGTTCAAGGTACTTCAGTGCATCAAGCGTGTTTCCTTGTTGTTTGTAAACCTGATACAAGGCTTTGGTGCCTATCATTACATAGTTGGTATACTTTTTTTTCTGGGCGATGGCAATCCCTGATTTTAAATATTTTTTACCCACTTCATCATCTTGTATACGCAGGTATATTTTGCCTAAATGAATGAGCAAAAAAGCCCGATAGTATTTTCTTTGCAAATCTTTCATAGCCTGAATAGCCCTATTTACCAGCGCAATTCCCTGGCGATGCTTTTGCATACCTCCATAGGCCAATCCTAGATTTCCAAGCGCCCAAAATGCTTTAGAGCGATTGCCTAACTGTTTCCCTAATTTGTAGGCTTTTTGACCATAATGGATAGCCATTGCATAATTTTGTAACTTGAAATAGATATGGGTAATCTGGCTCAACATACTTGAAATAAAGTAATCATCTTTCAAGGTTTGATAGATTTTCAGCGCCTTGAACAGGTATTCTAACGAAGCCTGATCTTGATCCAGTAAATCGTACAATGTGGAAAGTTTTCGGTATACCAAAGCCGTTAAACGAGGACTATCCATTGTTTTTAGCAGATCGAGTGCCTGTAGAAAATATTTGATGGCATTGGAGGTATACAGCATATCCCGGTAGGCCTTGCCAATCTTGATAAGGACATAGACTACATCTGTTCGAGATTGTACATCTTGGTAATACTTTAAAGCTTGAAAAAGATGGGCCAAACCAGTTTGATGTTGGCCTTGATAAGTCAAAGCCCTTGCTTTACAAACCAAACTTTGAGCTATGCCTGATTTGTGCAATAGGTGGCGATAAATACGCAAGGCTTGATTGATATAAGTCAAAGCCACGTTGGGTTTGTTTAAATAAGTATAGGAGTCTCCTATCAAATTTAAAAACGATGCTTTTTGAGCCGAGCGTTTGTCTGATGGTAGCATCTTCAAAGCCTCGCAAAAATAGCTCAAAGATCTGGTCCAGTCCTTTCGGTGGTAGTAGCTCAATCCGATTTGGTACAGCGCATCCAATTGTCCTGAGGTGTATTTTAGCTTTTTGGCCAAACAAAAGGCTTGTTGAGCGTATTTTTCTTGCTGCTGAGGGTGCCGAGCGTTTTTCTGCCCCAATGAGCGCGCCAAAAGATTGAGATGGTCTACGTCTACTTTCTTCGATGTAAACGGGCGGGTGGGTAGGCAAACGTTGAGACTATCTAAGGGCTTTGTTTGGGCCAGTCCTTCATAGATACAGCAACACATATATAGAAGGTATAAACACTTTTGCATAAGGTCAATTGCTGGTTAAAGTTGCCGAATAAATTCATTGAGTTTTTCTCTGGCCGATAACTTCAATTTCTTTTTGATACGATAACAGGCGGTTTCTACTCCTCGGTTCGAGATGTTCAATATCTGCACAATGTCTTTCCCCGAAAGATTCATCCGGAGGTAGGCACACAAGCGTAGTTCATAAGCCGAAAGTTTGCTGCACAAGGTTTTGAGGCGTTCAAAAAAATGAGGGTGGACTTGCTCAAAGTGTAGTTTGAATTTTTCCCAGGAATTATCGAGCCTTACATTATCTTGAATTGTTTTGAGGGCTGTTTTGAGCGCTTTTTGATCCTGAATGCCCTCCTTAAGTTGTTTTTGTAAGTCATTGAACAGTTGGTTTTTTTGGATCACTTGTACCGTAATCATGGACAATTCCCGGTTTTTATGAGCAATCGTCAATTCCATCAATCTTCTTTCCTGTTCGTGCAACTCGGCCAAGCGGAGGGCTGTTTTGGCGCGTGCCAGGAGTTCTACCTTACTAAAAGGCTTACGGAGGTAATCTACTGCTCCAGTGCTCAGGGCTTTTTCCAAGTGTTCATCTTCCACGTTTACCCCCGTAGTAATTATAATGGGAGTCAATCGGGTTGTTTCGTTGGTTTGCAACCATCGAATTGCTTGCATGCCATTCATCACAGGCATGTCCCAATCCATGATAATAAGATCGGGTGATTGCTCTACTGCAATTTGGCAAGCCTGTTTTCCGTTGAGGGCGCTCCATAAATGATAAGAGGGTTGGGCCTCAGAAAAATACTTGTAAGTAGTTTGGATAATGGCAGGATCATCATCTACAATTAATATATAAAATTTAGCAGTCATAAATATGTTGTAAAGGGTTAGTATAGGGTAAGTGTAGCGGCAAACTCACAATATTTGCCAATTAGTTGCTTGCTATATACAGCACAACCAAATATTAAAAAAAAGTGTTTGTTACGTACTTCAGCAAAGCAACATTCATAGAAGTATAAGCCGGGGAAAACGAAATCGATGATGCCTGATGTGTAGACTACTTAAATATAAAAAAAATAAAGCTTCTTTAGAAATACGCATTGGCATCATTTGAAGGTCAAAAGCCAAATGCTCCAATACCAGTGAAAATCGGCTTACTGACCTACATTATTGAACTATTGGGCAATGCCATGTAGTGGATTTGTAGAGGTTTCAAAATTGGATGACAGCCCCCCACCGTTTACTTTTACCTTCGTACGTACCGCAAGTTTTAGCTAATTATAAATACCACCACTCCCCAGCCTAGGTGAGGTGGGAGGGGATATATACACTTTTCTAAATAATGAATTACACTTATTTACTCTCTAACTAAATAACTCATGAAACGAATTTATTTACCCTTAACGATTATTTTATGTATAAGTATAGCCTCCTCTGGAATGGCCCAAACCATTACGAAATATGGTAGCAATGCAGGACGAATAGCGACTGGCGGTCACAATAGTTTTTTTGGTTATCAGGCTGGTTATAATACCACTAGTGGTACTTACAATACCTTAATAGGCAGTGATGCGGGTTACCAAAATACTACTGGTTATCAAAATGTTTTTATTGGGCGTAATGCTGGGCGATCCAGTACTACTGGGCAAATGAATGTCATCATTGGTAATAATGCTGGTTATAGAAATACGAGTGGTTATTATAATACTTTTGTGGGCCACAGTTCGGCTTATGACAATACCACCGGACGTTATAACACCTTTATAGGTCGTCAGGCGAGCCGCAGAAATACTACGGGATCTTACAATACATCACTTGGGTATAGTGCAGGTTACAACAATAAGACAGGCTCTCGAAATGTATTCTTAGGCTATTACGCGGGCTACAACGAAACCGGTTCTAACAAACTTTACATTGACAACTCATCTACGGCTAACCCATTAATTTACGGTGATTTTACTTCCAACATTGTCAACATCAATGGAAAGCTAGGGGTAGGCACCAAAACCCCCGATGAAA
The DNA here is from genome assembly GCA_937899305.1 of uncultured Cytophagaceae bacterium. Lineage (GTDB taxonomy): Bacteria > Bacteroidota > Bacteroidia > Cytophagales > Microscillaceae > Microscilla. The sequence continues at coordinate 1,330 of CALDJV010000158.1, read as the reverse complement.
AATTGACCGTGAAAGGAAAAATTCACGCTGAAGGCTTGGTGTGTGACTTAAATATTCCGGCTCCTGACTATGTCTTTGAACCCGATTACCATTTGAGAAGCCTGACCGAAGTAGAAGCTTACATTCAAAAACACAAACACCTACCTGCAGTTCCTTCGGCCAAAACAATGGCCAAAGAAGGAGTACAATTATTAGACTTGAGCATGAAACTCTTGGAAAAGGTAGAAGAGCTCACCTTGTACACCTTGGCTCAGCAAAAAGAAATTGCCCAACTCAAAAAACAAGTCAAGCAACTACAACAAAAGTAAGCCCCATCCTAAACTACCAATTTTATGATACATTTAAAAAACACCAAACACCGGGTTGGCATGGGTTGGGTATGGCTTCTGGTCAGCTTGTTGGTTGGCCAAGTGTTGCAGGCCCAACAGCACCCCGATGCCCGTTATCCCATTCCGCAGTTATACAACTCAGTAAACCAGGCTGGGGTAAACTTGGCTACTGGAGACCTCAATCTGGAGCTGCCATTAGCTAATTTACAGAGTCATCAATTAAACTACAACTTGGCTATTTTCTACAACAGTGCTTCTGCCGGGTTGAGTTACCAGAACAATGAAGTAGGGGGCCGCGGCTGGAAGTTGATGGACTACCCTAAAGTAGTGAAGAATGGCTCCGTTTATTTTTACTTAGATGGCCGGCGCAGTCATGTACTGACCTCCAGTGGAGGAGGCAATTACCGTACAGCATTCCCCTATCATTTATGGAAATTCAAATTTGGGAGTAACAAATGGGTCATTACCACCACCGAAGGCACTCAACTCACTTTGGGGAAAACCAACACTGCTGGAGGGCGCAATTATTGGAACTTGTCTGAAATGAAACCAGTGAACTTCGACGACGAAATCGCATTCAATTATCAGAGCAACGGTAAAATAGCCGATTTCCAATGTCAATTCAATACCCAGTCGGTATATATCACCTACGATGGTCAAGGGCGTATTGCCAAAGTCTTGATCAAAGAAGGAGGGCGCCCAACCCAAGAGTCACATTTGACCTATGGCAGTCAGGGGTTAGAAAATATCCAAACCTTCGAGTTTCTTTTGTCGGGTGAAAAACAAGCAACCCCCAAAATTCATTTTTTTTATGACAGTGGTGGACGCCTCAACAAAATGGTGAGTGCCTCGGGAAGCATCCACACTTATACATATTACACGAGTAGCAGCAACCCCGAGCTGGTGGGTAAGGTCATTCGCTACGGTACCGACAATGGTTATCAGCAACCCACCAAAAATGGTCAAACCCCCAGTGGAGGCGATGTAGACGCGGGTTATTC
>CALDJV010000157.1 GCA_937899305.1 uncultured Cytophagaceae bacterium | reverse complement strand
GAGGTTGCTAAAAAAACTCATTTCAAAACTTTGGAATGGTACAAAATAAATTCGTAAATCACCATTACAAGCCTAAACTCTTAAGGAAACAGCATTGGACCGTCGACTGTAGACTATTTTATTCTATTGTTCCGCTTCGCTCATTGTTTTATGGTTGAATGGTTAACGCTTCGCTTATGGCTAGTTCCTTCGGCTACGTTCAGGGCTTCGGGTTGTGTGAAGCGTTCATTTTTCACTTAACTGCTAATAACTAAAAAAACTATGGACTATTAGATTAAATTGTTCCGCCTTCGGCTCATTGTTACAGTTCTCCTGACGAAGGAAGGATCTTAAATGGTTGCGCAAAGCGAGGCATGACTATCGACTAAAAAACTGTGGACTGTCGACCGTGGACCATCGACTAACTACTTTATGATCCTCAGTTTATTCGCGGACTTTAGTTTTACCTGGGGTTTGCCCTTGTAGCGATATATTTTGCCAGTGGCCTGAATTTCTTTTCCCTCGTAATGAGTTACTGGTCCAAAACGACGGATATAACGCCCACTAATGACAATGGTGAAATCTTGATTAGGATAAGGACGAGTGAGATTGATGAGGTGTATTTCGTTGGGTTTCCCCAAATGAAGGCTTTTTACACTGGCTACTTTGCCTTGTATGGTGGCATACGCCCCAATGTGTTGGCCTGCCTCTGAGGCTTTGATGACTTGGTTTTCGCAACTTGAAAGCAGTAATAAGTTCAGTAATGTAACGAGTATAATCAAGTGTCTCATATCTGAAAGTTAGGACTAATTTTGTTTTGCCTTCAATTTCGCTCCTTGTTTTTTCCATTTCACTCCAAAAATCATCAACTTTATTCTTTATCAAGGCGATGGCCTGTCGTCATTGAGTAACTTTAAACTTGAAAATACACTTATGGCACATAGTTATGATTACCCTCGTCCGGCACTTACGGTAGATTGCATCATTTTTGGGCAAGTTCCTGATACTGAAGGAAATCAAGACACTAAGGTATTGTTGATTCAGCGGGCGCGTGAACCGTTTATTGGTAAATGGGCCATTCCGGGAGGATTTGTAGATGCAAACGAAACCGCGCTCCAAGCAGCAAAGCGAGAATTGGAAGAAGAAACCAACTTGAAGGACATTGATATGCATCAAATGTACACCTTTACCGAACCAGGGCGTGATCCTCGAGGTTGGGTAGTATCTATTGCTTATTATGCAGTGGTCGATATTCATCAGTGTAAGCCCATTGCAGGAGATGATGCACGCCACGCCACTTGGTTTTCTATCAATGAATTACCCGACCTGGCTTTTGATCATGCCGATATCATGAAGATGGCGATTGAGCGGGCGTTTTAGATTGTTTTATTGTTAAATTTTATTGCTCCGCCTTCGGCTCATTGTTGCATTGTTAAATGGCTATATTGTTCCGCTTCGCTAATGGTTGCGCGAAGCGACCCATCATTTTTCATTTTACGTTTTACATTTTTCACTCAATTGCTACCAACTACTGACTATTAACTCCCAACTAGAAAAAAACTATGAACCATTGACTATCGACTAAACAAAACTACGATCTACCAACTCCCAACTAAAAAAACTATGGACCGTCGACCGTGGACTATGGACTGAATACTAATAAAACTATAAACAATGAATTGGTTAGAAAAATACCGGGCAAAGATTACAGCAAAACTAGGTAAGCGCTATGAAAAACACTTTTCCTGGACAGATTATGCGCATTCTATATTGATTTCTGTTCCTATTGGGACCGTCATTGGGATCGTATTTGGCATCCTCAATCATTATTTTTGGATCAGTATTGTCGCAGGTATTATTCACGGAATTATCATAGGCTTATTTCTAACTCTAGCCAATCAAATCGCCTTTTACTTTTTTTCAGTCATTTCTACCAAGGTCATGGCGCATTCAATTGCATTATTGGTGATGGCCATTTGTGCCGCAACGGGTACCCATTTAGTTAATTTGGCTGGTCAGGAAATTTTGGGTATTCAGCCAAATTCAAAGGCAGCTCTAGCACTTACCACCGTTTTTTATATCGCAGTAGGTATGTTGATTTATTCTAAAATTCTACAAAAAGAGAAACTAGGCTCTAAGATTACCCAACAAGAGGTAAAATTGCTCGAGTTGAAACAATTGAAAACCCAGGCAGAATTGGATGCTTTACACGCCAAGGTCAATCCTCATTTTCTGTACAATGCACTCAACTCTATAGCAAGCTTGATTCATATCAACCCTGACAAGGCCGAGGAAATGACGTTGCTGCTCTCTAAGTTTTTTCGCTACAATACCAACCGTCAAAATCATCACTTGACTACCCTAGGGGAAGAACTGGAAATGGTGGAAACTTACCTTGAGATAGAGAAAGTTCGTTTTGGAGATCGTTTACAGTATCAAGTGGCGCTCCCTGATGGGGCTCGTCAGTATTTGGTTCCTCGTTTTTTGTTGCAACCTTTGGTAGAGAATGCCATCAAGCATGGAATTTCTAAACTCCCTGAAGCTGGGCAACTGAATATTGAAGTTTCTCAAAAAGAGAATTTGCTCGAGATCGTTTTGAAAGACAATGGTCCAGTATTTTCGGAAAATATGCAACTGGGTTATGGCTGGCAAAGTACCCGCGATAAGCTAGAGCTCTTGTTTCCCAAAAATGCGGATTTTTATTTTGAAAATACTCCTGAAAAGAAAGTAGTTATTAGTCTTAAAAAAATGCTTGCCCATGAACACTCCACCCAACCTTTCCAAATTATACAAAACACTGATCATTGATGATGAGTCGCTCGCCCGGGATCGCCTCAAAAGACTGCTCAAAGGGCACCAAGAGGTCTTTGAAGTCATAGGTGAAGCTGAAAATGGTCAACAAGGACTGGCACTGGTAAATGCACTCAAGCCTGATTTGATTTTTTTGGATATTGAAATGCCACTGCTCAATGGGTTTGAAATGCTACGCCATTTGGAACACTTGCCCATTGTCATTTTCGCCACGGCTTACGATCAATACGCCATTCAGGCTTTTGAAGAAAACTCAATTGACTATTTGCTCAAACCCATTTTGGCAGAACGACTTGAGCGTACCATCCAAAAGTTAAAGCGATTTGAAGCAGAAGCATCCCAGGAAAACCCTCAAGCAGGTGCGCTGCAGCAATTATTGCAACAATTACAACCTACCAAAAAGGTAACGAGCATGCCAATACAGGTAGGTGACAAAATACGATTGGTTTCCTTGGGAGAGGTGGCTTATTTTGAGGCAGAAGGTAAATATGTGTATTTGAATACTGCCGAAGGACAAAAACATTTGGTAGATTATACGCTAAGTACATTGGAAAGTAAGCTTCCAGAGCAATTTGTGAGGGTGCATAAATCACACATTGTGAACCAAACATTTATTCAGCAATTTGAGAAATATTTCAGAGGGCGTTTTATCTTGCACCTGGGCGATCGTCCTACTACTAAGATTACTACTGGAGCCAGTTTTGCCGACCGAGTCAAAGCCTTGTTTGAGATTTAGTTTTTTCTATGGTTTCGCTTATTGTTCTATGGTTAAATGGCTAAGTAGTTCTATTGTTCCGCCTTCGGCTGATTGTTGCATTGTTCTATTGTTAG
>CALDJV010000156.1 GCA_937899305.1 uncultured Cytophagaceae bacterium | reverse complement strand
TATATCCTAAATTTTAAGCGAGTTTCTTTTTTTATTTCTGTATGGTTTCAAACAATTTATGACGAACTATTCACCAATGGCATTTCTTTGGTTTATTTAGGTGAGTTTAGCCATCAAATTACCAAGATGTTTACTTCCATGGCCGAAGACGACATGGACAAACATCATGAAGAGCTCTCGGTAAAACGGAAAGTATACCATGTGATGGTAGAGACTCTGCAAAACATGAACAAGCATTCGGATGAAATTGCCGAACAGGGGTCTATTGGAAAAGGATTGTTTATGATTGGTAAAAAGGATGAAACCTACTACGTAATTACCTCCAATAAAGTATCTAGAGACAAGCAACCTGTATTGGAAAATATGCTCGAGAAAATCAATGCTGCCAGCAAAGCGGAACTCAAAGAAATGTACCGCAAGCAAATCAAAGAAGGGAGAATTTCACCCAAAGGAGGTGCTGGTCTGGGATTGATTGATATTGCCCGCAAAACGACGGGAAAACATGACTATCACTTTTTGCCCTATGACGAAGAAAATTCCTTTTTCATTTTGAAGGTAGAGATCAATACCAAAAAAATCAGAAAAGAGATCCAAGAGTTTCACGCAATGCAAAAAGACAAAAACTAAATTCCACAATATCCCCTCGAAACCAATTATTGATGAACTTACTCATGAATAATTGGTTTTTTTATGGTTCCCTTTCTTATATTTTGATAGACACCCCAGGTTATTAACAATTTTTTACAAACCTACCTGCCTACTTTTCGGAACGTTTTTTTAGAGCCTCAATGTTATGTTATAGATTGACATAAAGCACAGAAAATCAGGTGTTAAAAGCGTGTTAAAGCTTTTTAGAGGATTGTTTGCCTTTTCCATACTTTGTTCTTTGTGCTGTATTCATACATTCTCAAACATCGATAACAATGAAAATTTACTACACATTTATTGGGGTTGCTTTCATCGCTTTACTGCTGGCCAGTTGCGCTACTCCAGCCAAGAATGACACCAACGAATCGGCCAATAACACCGAGAATAATGACTCGAAATCTCAGGAAAAAGAGCCTAAAAAAAATCTACCTCAAACCAAAGAAGAAAAAATTATAGCTGCCGTCATTGCCCAACATGGGGGAGATAAATACAAAAAAGTGAAAGTAGCTTTTGACTTTCGTAAGAAGCACTACAATTACATGAAAAATGGGGGTAAATTCCAGTTTGAACGAAGCTTTGAACATGATTCGCTGGGCAAAGTCCACGATGTACTCAATAACGACGGTTTTACCCGTAAGGCTGACGGAAAAGTATTGGATGTTACCGAAGAATGGAAGGGGAAATACAGCAGTTCGGTGAATTCGGTGATGTATTTTACCTTTTTGCCTTTTAATCTGAACGATGGCGCAGTGATAAAAAAATACATTGGAGAAACGACCATCAAAGGCAAACCCTACCATCAGATACAGGTTACATTTAAAAAAGAAGGCGGGGGTGAGGATCATTCAGATGTATATATGTACTGGTTTAATAAGGATAAAAATACAATGGATTATTTTGCTTATTCTTATGAGGTAAACGAAGGAGGAGTAAGGTTTAGAGAAGCATTTAATCCTCGGATAATAGAGGGGATTACCTTTTTAGACTACAAAAATTACAAGGCCAAAAAAGGGACTCCGTTAACTGACCTACCCAAAATGTTTGATGAGGGTGAGTTGGAGTTACTGTCTAAAATAGAAAATGAAAACGTGAAAGTGAGCACTGTCGAGTAGCTTATCAATGATGAAATGGTGGTATGGTAGTGAATTACACCACACAAATTTGCCATACCACCATTTTACAATTAAAAATAGTAACTCAAAGCCATTATTTCATTGCTTTGATCCAGTTTTTGATCAAAGTCAGCCCTTCCTTGTGTACCAATTGTCGGGCGATTTCGGGCATCATAATGCCCGGATCGGTAGACTCCATGCGATATACCAAAATGGATTTTTGAGGTTTACCAGGTACAATATCGTAGTGCAAATTCCCGGCGGCTCTCCCTGCGGCTATGGGGGCTTTTTGGATACCTAAAGCTGTTTTGTTTTGCTCATGAATGTACAAAAACAACCCTGAGGTATTGGCGGGACCATCGGGCCGATGGCAATGCCCACAATTAATGTCTAACCAAGCCCGCGCGCGGGCCTCTAAACTTCCAGTGGCAGGATCATTCCAAACAGGTAAACGAGGTATGGTGGCCAAATCGGGAAGGTGCTTCAATACCCCTTGTTTTTGCCAATGTAATAATTGGTTCGCTTTTCCACTTGGGTACTCAAAATCTCCGTTCAGTTGTCGGGCACTGGGACCAATCGGTACCATTTTCTTTCCTCGTTCGTGGCATCCTTTGCATTGATTCATATTCGG
>CALDJV010000155.1 GCA_937899305.1 uncultured Cytophagaceae bacterium | reverse complement strand
ATTTATGGTGCCTTTGCCAGCATTAGAGCAGAACTGAGCCATAATATATTGTTGTTTTCATCACTTTCTTGGACCAAGGGAGAAGATCGTACTGAGGGGGTCAGTAACCGAAACTTAGACCACATACCACCCGCTTTTGGTCAAACAAGCCTACAGTTTAAATTAAAGCAAATGCGACATGAATTGTTTGTCAATTATCAGTATTGGAAGTTTTGGGATGAATACAGTGGTTCGAGTGTAGATCGTCCTCAGTTTGCGGTTCCTGATAAAGGAATGCCGGCTTGGATGACTTTTAACTATCGCTTGAGTTACAACTTGCACCCTATGCTCACGCTTCAGGTGGCGGTGGAAAATATTTTGGACACCCATTACCGGGTGTTTGCCACTGGACTCAATGCGCCAGGACGTAATTTTATTGTAAGTTTACGCGGAAAGTTTTAGACTATATTTTTGAATAGCCCACTACATTGATTTAATATAAGCTCAATATGTGGTGGGCTATTGTTGGTTAGTCAAGCCATTTCAGCGCTTCTGTTTCAGTCGCAAAAAAAGCAACTTCAAAGGTTTGGTTGGTGACTTCACTGGTGTGTTGTTGTAGAGCCACTTGTGCAAATATATCCTTAGATACCAAAAAAGCTTTTTTTTGGACACCAGCTTGGGGGTAAACCGAAAAAACTTCCTGGTCGAACCAATCTTGAACTGTGGGATCTATGATAAACTGAAAGTCCATCGTATCTATCAACAGCTTGGCTGGTCGGAGTCGTTTTACTTCGTTGAGCCAGGCTTTTATTTGAGTTTTAAAAGTAGATTCATCCAATTCAATACTATCAGGGTACCATCGAGTGACTAACAGTGCCTTGTCTTCCTGATATGTCACTGACTTATATTTAGACTCAAGAATCTTCATATTGCATTATTTTATAGGTGTAAATGTGATGTAAAAAAATAAGTTATTTAAAGGATCCTCAACGGTGATTGTTCTCATTTCAAATAGGTTCTTTTCTTGTCAGAAATGACACCCTAGAGAAGTGTTGGTTGAATTTGCCGGATGCTGATGAACGACTTGGGCAACAAACAGTGTGTCTATGCTTTCACCTTTCACCTAGCAACATTGAACTACAGTTGTGGATGATAGCTAAAAACTGGTGGGTAGGGTCGTTAAAAAATAACAACAAAAAAATGGATAGAAATGTTGGTGAGGTATTGTAAAACAACAATCTTAGCTGAGTAAAATGGTATTGTCAATAAGGGCATTCAAAAAAGCCGTTAATTTTATAGCGAAAGTAAACCAAATTGTAACTAAACTCAGTATACATTGATAGACAAAATATATAATTAAATAAATAGAAATGATCATACGAAAACAAAACTTACTAGGATGGGTGATGGCCCTCGGGGCTGCCTTCCTATTTACTAAATGTACCCAACCACAAGACAATCACGCCAAATATATACCCAAGCAAGCACTTGCTGTATTTTCGGTTGACCTCCAACAACTATATCAAAAAGGAAATCTCAAAAGTTTGAAAAACTCGGCTGGATTCAAGAAATGGAAAGCAGAACTCATGGAAGAAGATGACGAGATGAATGATTTGGTGTTGGAAAACCTGAATGACCCTGCGAAAATTGGCCTTGATTTTCAGAAAAAAATATTCTTTTATACCTATTCAGGAGGAGGGGCTTTTAGCTCAAATATTGGGTTAGTTGCAGCCATGCAAAATGCCGACAACTTCGAGAAAACACTCAAGTTGGCAGACAAGGATGTGGAAATTAAAAAAGACAAAGAAGGCTATAGCTACATCGAGAAGGATAAATACTCGGCGATTGGATGGAACGATCAAGTGATGATAATGATCAAGTCAGAAGAAGGGTCGGGCATACGTAGTAGATTGAGAGCGCGCTCTTACCTACACAGTTTTTTTAACTTAGATGACGAAAACTCACTGGCCGCAAATAAGAACTTTAATAAGTTTCTGGCCAAAGACAATGATTTTTCGGTTTGGTACAGCTTGCAATCAGCTAAAAAAGGGATGACTTCTGCTTTGAGTGCCTACCGTTACTCTAGTCGTGATCAGCAACTTTTGGATGAAATCTTGGATTTCAAGGATTCATATGTTCAGTATAGCCTCAATTTTGAAAAAGGACAAGTTTTGTTTGACATCCAGTACGATTTAAATAAAAACCTACAAAAGTTTTATAAAGGAACTTACGGCAAAAATTTGAGTAAAGCATTGTTGTCACGTATTCCTCATGATCAACTGCTAGGTTTTATGGGGTTTTCGTGGAACTTCAAAGGGTTGTTTGATTGGCTTAAGCGGGTAGAGGGAGTAGAGGAAGCATTTGAGAAGCAGGCCAAGGAAATAGATTTATCGGCTGATGAGCTATTGGAAGCACTTCAGGGAGAATTGGTGATCGCAATGACTGGCTTTGAAAAATTTGAGATTGAGGAAAAAAAATCCCCTTATGGAGACTACCTAAATCAAATGCTTGAGGAGCACGATGTAGACCCAGATCAGTTAGCCGATTTTCGGAAGAGACTGGACGAGATTCCACGCAAAGTACGGACTACTTATGCGCCCGAAATGCTGGGTATTGTAAGTTTCAAGAGCGATATGATTCCCAAAAAGATCATGGAGACATTGAAAATTTTTGCATCGGCCAATAAGGTAGAAGATAAACCCTATTATCAGATTGAATTGGTAGACATGCCATTTTTTATAGTGGCTCAAAAGCAACAATTGATGGTGAGCAACCAAAGAAAACTACTGGAGCAAATGCTAGATAAAGGGAAAAGTGGACGATTGGCTGATAACAAAATGATTCGGGAAGCTACCAATTACAATAACTACATGTACATGAATCTTAGCTTTGATAAGTTTCCTAAAAGTACCCAACAAAACATCAAGGATCAATTACAGGGTAAATTTGGGAAGCTACAAGAGAGCCTGAGTTTGTTTGAAAACTTTAAAGCTAGAGGCAAAGACTACCAAGCTCGCATGGAGCTCAACCTGAGCGATAAGAGTAAAAACAGTTTGGAAGTAATCTTGCGTACGGTGTGGAGTAGATATGATTACGGTGGCCGAATAATAATTGATTTGATTTACATCGATGTAGTTGTGCCTGAAGGTACTGAGGTAGATACTCGATGAAAAATAGCTATATGAACTCTAGTTGGGCTACCTTTGGGTAGTAAGGAGTATCATATAGCTGTTTTTGTTGATATAATTGGGTTTGTTGAGGTTTTGGCAAATTTAATTTTGTTATAAATGGTAATTGCAAAATAGATTTGATTAATCTATTAAATCATTCCTATAATTCAGGTTTTTTCTTATATTACATTAAGAACTCAAATTCGTTTGACCTTGGCAAGTGGTTTGGCGAAAGAGTTTTGTCAACTTAGGATACAAAGCAATTTCTGTGAGCACACTGTCGATACAATGGAACAAACACCCCGTCCATACTTATTTTTTGATGAAGAAAGCGATACCATCATTCTAAAAGGTCAATCCAGTACCATCAATCCTCAACAACTTTCTTTTCAAAAATTTCTGAAACAATACACTTTTTATGAAGATGATTTGATTGAGGTATATCGGAAAAATATCGCTCAAGCAACCGAAGAACAAAACTTTGCTTTGAAACCTAAACTAGCGGCCCTGCAGATAAAAAAAGAAAACATCTTGAAGCAGGTCCGGCATTTATTGTTGCTATTTTCGGACAAGCAGTTCAGAGGTGATTTTCCTTTGTATCAACAAATATTTGAAGCATTCATAGAAGGGAAACTATCGAGGGTAAGCCAACTGTTGATGTCATCTCAAAGTCTGGAAACAATTACTGACCCTACTCACCTCGCCGGTTTCTTGATTTTGAAAGCGCACTTTTTGGTCACCAATGAAATTTTTGACGAGGCCGAATCTTGTTTTCGGGAAGCAATACGACATCATGAATACTACCCCTATCTGATGTATTATGTAGAGTACTTAAGTTCAGCTTCTTCGGTATTACGTCATCCCTTACAAAAAGCACGTACCGAAGAAGAGATTTTGCCTTGGTGCCTTCGAGCAATGGAGTTGGCCACTACCGAAGAACAAAAACTAAAGGCGATTGAAAAGGCATCGTTTTTATACAGTTTTTGTGATGCGCCAGAGTATCGTCAGGCGGAGTTTCGTTTGTATCACAATCAAATGAAATACTACAAAAAACTAGTGGCTACCGAGCCCCAAAAGTACAAAGCCTATTTGGCCGAATGTTATGAATATTTGGGTAATTGGTATCGTGAGTCCAAGCATCATAATACCGCATTGCTATTTTTTCAAAAAGCTTTAGAAATCAATCAGGCTCAGGCCCAGCAGAATGCTGGAAAATTTTTGCCCCGCATGATCTACAACCTACATTGCATGGGGCACTTGTATCGGGAGTGGAGCAGTATTCCAGAAGAAGAACGTTATTCGGTGGCCTTGACCTATTATAAAAAAGGGTTGAGCCTTAGCCGAAAGCTGGCTAGAGAGATTCCTCAAAAACACAATTATGCGTTATTGACCATCTTGTGGAACCTAGAAAATTTTGGCCATTCAACGTCCCATAATCAATCCATTGAAAACATTTACTTGAACGAATGGTACCATTATCAGCAGTTGAAGCAAAGCCATCCCAACCATCCCCACGCCCACCGTTATGCCACCGAGTTGTACGAGAGTTTGGCCATGTTCTATAAAAATAATCAGGAACCAGAAAAGGCAGTAAAAATCTACGAGACCTTGGCATTAGCCGAACCACACAAATACATGCATGAGTTGATCTATTGCCTCAATGAGGAATCTCATCAGGCACGTATTTTACAGATGTATGAAGAGTTGGCCCGCCACAACCCCAAAGACTATGACCTGAAACTATCACAATATTTGAAATCGGTGGGATTAACCTTGCTTTTGAATGGGCAAGAGGCCAAGTCGTTGGAAACGGGGGTGGCTTATGTCAATCGAGCTACTAAAATTGCCCAGTCGTACCCACTTTTACCTAAGAAAGTGTATGAAGTACAAGCCGATGAGTATTTGTTTAAATCGGTGAAACTGCTCCAGCCGAAATATTATGAACAATTAGTATTGATCAATTTGTACGAGTAAGTCTTTGGTATTGGTAAATGCCTTCCGTTTCATTTGGTCTCCTTATCAGTAAGACCACCGAAAACGGTACTTGAATCAGTATTTTTCCCTAACTTAGTAACGCTTTCAAAATAAGTGTCGAGATTTTAGTAAAATCACTCAAAGCTAAAC
>CALDJV010000154.1 GCA_937899305.1 uncultured Cytophagaceae bacterium | reverse complement strand
TTTAAAGGAACGGTTTCATTGGAAAACAATGGAGGATTTAGCTCTTTTCGCAGTCCATATGGCTCCATGGATTTGTCTAAATTTACCGCAGTAAAAATTCGAGTACGTACCAATGGTAGTAAGTTTGGATTCACTTTGTCTACTGATACTCGTTTTTACATCCCCAATTACAAAAAAGTGTTCAGTACCGAAGCGGGTCAATGGAAAACCTTTACTTTTCAATTACGCGATTTTGACCAATACCGTATCGGTCGCCCTACTGGCAAAAAAATACCCGAAGCGTTTTTGAACAAAATTATCCGAATGGGATTCATTACCAATTTCAAAGCTGAGAAGGATTTTTCGCTGGAAGTCGATTTTATTGAGTTTTTATAAGTTGGGAGTTCGGAGTCAGTAGTTGGTAGTTTTTTTTAGTCCACAGTCGACGGTCCATAGTCCACAGTTTTTTAGTTCGGAGTTGGTAGAGACTAAATGAAAAGTGAAAAACGTACAATGAAAAATGACACGTCGCTTCGCGCAGCCATTTAGCCATAAAGCAATAAGCCGTAGGCGGAACAATAGAAAAATGCAACAATGAGCGTAGCGGAACAATAGAACAATAAAACTACTTCCCAATCAACACAAAAGGAGCCCAGTAATAGGCTGACAATGGCTCGTCTTTATAATTAACTCCCTCTCGGATCAATTTGAGCTTGGCCTGTCGCAATGCTTCGTGCTTTTCTTTGCCGGCCAACAAAAACTCATAAAAATAGATCATTAATTGGGAGGTGGACTCATCGGCTACCGACCACAACGATACCATCACACTTTTGGCCCCGGCATACAACAAAGCACGGGTAAGTCCAATGATTCCTTCTCCCTTGGAGAGTTTCCCCAGCCCAGTTTCGCAGGCCGAAAGCGCTACCAAATTGGCGTTGAGCTCCAAGTTAAATATTTCTCCGAAGTACAAAGATCCATCTTCTTTTCCGTTTTTGGCTAAGAACACCCTCGATAGTTCAGGTGACTTTTCATCTACTACCCCGTGGGTGGCCAAGTGCACATAACGGTATTTTTTGAGCGCTTTAGACTTCATTTCGGATTCGTTGGCCTCATTAAGCAAATACATTTGGGCTTTGCCTTGGTTGGCGGTGAACAATTGATTGATGCGTTTTACCTCCGTTTCAGAAGCAGGTAGGTTGTTCAAACGATCAAAATTGATTGGGGCCATGAGTAAAATATCTTTCAAAGCAGCGGATGCAGGTTCATCCTTTTTGCTTTGGGCAAACAAGGTAGCGGAATAACTATACGTAATTGCTTTTTTCTTGATGAGATAAGGATAATCTCGCAAAGAAGTTTGAGGCCTGACCTTGCGGGTAAGCAATGCCTCAAATGGAATGGTACCCATGCGTCCATCTGGAATGATGACGAGTTTCTTGATCTTATTAGAAATGCGCTGAGGAAACAATTGTTTGTACAAAAGACGGCCTGATTGCTGGAAGTTTCGCCGGAAATACAAACGATTGCGCATCGAGATGAGGTATTGATCAAACCGTTCGTTCAGAGGCAAATCGATGGCCTTGAATTTATTACGGCTAATGTAAAAGTAATACAATCGGTTGGTGGCCCGCCCGATAAAATACAACAGCATGGCTGATTCATCGTCTAGTTGTTGTTGGATTTGCGCAACCGATGCTGTAACCGTGTTAAATTTCAAGTTAAAGTAATCAGGGTAGTCTTTCTCGAGTTTTTTCGTAAAGTCGTCATAGGCCCGTTTCAAGGTAAACAACTTGTCTCTCAGTTCTTTTTCTTTAGTAGCCTCCAGCCCCGAAGCCAATTGCTGTTCGTAATACGAAATCTCGCCCTTTAGTGCTTTTTCCTTGGCCAATAAATTGGCTGGAATACCAGCAAATTGTTTGGCGTCAGTATCTATGATGGCGTCTAGCAATACAGCCGATTTACTCTTCTCAGCGAAATAAAAAGCTTTTTGATAATAATATTTTTTATTGAGAGATACTTCACTCATTGCCATGCTTACCCTTATGCCTGATTCATAGATTTCGCTTCCAATTCTACCCAAGGCAATTTTATCGCTCTGGTTGGTACGCAATCGCCGGATTTTTTCCAATAATTCATCACACTTTTCAAGGGTGGCCAAGGCTACTTTTAAATCTCTAAAACGAAGGGTTTTACCAAAATGGCGTGCCTCAAAAGACGCCGCCTTCAACGACAACGAGTTCATCAATACATCGGCATTGTAATACTGTTCAATGCCAGGATTGGTGTTTGGGTTCATATCGTTGAATTCAGGCACATTGGCAATCAATGCTTTCTGATAATTCTCGATGGCCTCGTTGTAATCATATTTTTCCTCAAATACCGCCCCAATGTAATTGTAAATATTGGCAATATCTGGATGCTTTCCTCCATAGTTTTTTTGGTAAATATTCAAAGCCTTGCTGTAATACTCTAGCGCCTTGTCTACTTTACGCTGGGCCGCATATACCCGCCCAATGTTGAGATACACAAACGCCACATTGGGGTGGTCTTCTTTGTATAGTTTTTTACGGATTTGCAATGCCTGATCAAAAAAGTCGAGTGCCTCGGGATAAATGCGTTGCCCTTGTTTGATCAAAGCCATATTGCTGTAGGTATTGGCTACCTTGACTTGCTGTTTTTCTCGTTGGTAAATCTCGAGTGCCTGTTCATAATATTCAGCAGCCTTTTCGGGATCACTGATATTATAAATTACCCCTAAATCGTTGTAAGAGGCCGCTACCGTAAGGTGTTGATTGCCAAAAATAGACTTACGCAGGTTGAGCGCCTTGAGGTGATACTCCTCGGCCAAAGCTTGGTTGTTGGTGTTGCCATACACAATGCCTAAGTTACTGTAGCATTGGGCAATCCCTACCTTGTTTTTCAGGGCATTGTATATCTCCAGCGCCTGCCGAAAATGATCGATGGCCAAATCGTTTTGACCACGATTCATGTATACTTCCCCAGTAACAGTGAGCATATCACCTTGAAGTTTGCTTTGCTTTGCATCTTTATTGGCAATATACTTGGCCATTTTTTGGCAAATCACCAAGGCATCATCCAGTTTACCTACTCGGATTAAGTGCTCTCCTATCTGGTTTTGGCAGGTCACATACATTTGCCAATTATCGGCTTTTTGAAACCCCTCTCCAGCAAGTTTCAAAGCAGCAATGGCTTTGTTATAATCGGCCTTTTGGGCATAACTGTCTGCCTGTTTTACCAATTCTTTGGGCGAGGTTTGTCCAAACAAAACAGCTGATTGTAGTAACACCAGCACACAGGCAATACATAAAACAAATAAGTTTTTCATAGATTCGGGTAAAGACTTTCGATTATCTATACAAAAATATCAAAAATAGGGTTGCTACTCAGTCCCAAGCAATTTTAACAACACTACACAATTTTAGTGCTTAATCTATAAAATAACCCATAGAAATATAAACAACCGAAGTTACGATTATTCGTAACCA
>CALDJV010000153.1 GCA_937899305.1 uncultured Cytophagaceae bacterium | reverse complement strand
CCTTAGTTTAAAATAACCTAATAAAGAGAGCCATATGTCACAAAAAAGCCAAGTTGAGAAAATGATACAGGAATATGTTGAATCGGTTGGTTTGACCAAAGAAGGGACCTACAATAGTGAAACAGATTCCTGGAATTGGAAAAGAGGGTCTGCCTCGATCGAGGTATTTATTGCTGATGGAGGGAACAAACGGGAGTACTTATGTATTTACTCGCCATTGATGAAAGTACCCGCAAAAGAAGAATTTACCTTTTATCGTCATTTGTTAGAGCTCAACTATTCAAAATTAGGGCTAAAGCTGGCTACCCGCCCTAAAAGTGAATTTGTTTACGCAGTATCCGAAAGAGATATAAGAGGAATGGATTTCAATGAATTGGATACTTGCATTAAAGACCTGGAATGGTGGGCAGATAAATTGGATGATGAGTTACAGGAACAGTTTCCTCATTGATTCATTTTCAAGAAGGTATGAGGCTGTCTCATAAACTAAATATTACCAAGTTTCTAAAACCTGCCAGTTATGATACGACTTGTAAAATATGAGTTGACTTAAACAGTATTATGAGACAGCCTCATTTATTTTTTGAATCCAATTTTTAGTTCTTTCTTACCAAAGTATTCTGCTTTACACAATTCTTTTAAAGCCTCTAAACTAGGAGATACATCTTTGAGGATGTTTTCTAAAGTGTATTTCCGGACTACATTGTCTATTTGCCCTCCAGTAAGTATAAAATTTTGCGCCAATGCTTGTGCCTCCTTGGGTGATAAATCTTTCAGTTTTGATCTCCAGATCAATTGTCGGGTTTTGGTATCAGGTTTATTAAACCTGACTTTATAAAGAAATCTTCTCTCAAAAGCGCTGTCCAGGTTCATGTTAGAGGTTGCAATCAATATGCCTTCAAAATCTTCTAGTTCTTGAAGCAAAATATTTTGCATACTATTGTTCATCTGATCTACACTAGATGATACCTCGTAACGTTTGCTGATCAATGCATCCGATTCATTAAAAAATAAGATGGGGCATTTGTCGTAGTAGTCCTTGGCCTGTTTGTAAGTTTTAAATACTTGTTTGATTCTCTTTTCTGATTCACCCACGTATTTGTCACGAATAGAGGCAATATCTACCAGAAGCAAGGGGCGTTTGGTAAGCTGGGCGAGGTTGTAGGCTATCTGAGTTTTACCAGTACCAGGGTCTCCGTACAATAAAAAAGTAAGCCCAGAAGTATAGCCCATGTTTTCAAACTTCTGAATGGTTGTCTTGAAATTACTTTCTTCAAGCAGATTGTAAAAGAGCTCGATTTGCTTTTGTTCTTCTTCGTTGAAAAACAAATCGACCGGTTTTATTTTGTCAGGAGCAACAAAAATGCAATGCTTGGGGTTGAAAGGTTTGCTTTTCTCGAGGGCTCCCAAGTCCTCAGCAAATAATATATCGATGGCTTTATCGGTAAGTGCAAGTTCTTTGCCTCCATAAAAACTGTCGTCTACAAAGCATACCAATTCTTGCTCAATGAGTTGGGACTGTCCCGAAAATAAATTCTTCTTCGCTCTAATTTTACTACCCATTGAATCATACACATAATAAATATATCGTTCAATATCGGCTTCATTGGAATCGTTGGCAAAGGCATGGCAGAGGTGGACCAACAAAAGCGTATCATCTTCATAAAAATTAAAGTCAAGAATGCTTTTTACCAAAGCAAAGTTTTTAGACTCTCTTTTGAGCAGGTCCAGGGTTTCGGTAAAAAGTTCTTCAGTAGGAACGTTATTTTTCTCACGTTCACAAATCATTTCATTGATGCGCTCAATGACTTCATATACATCTTCGAAATGGTCGTTTTTGGGGATGGGTTTGTTGAGCGAGATTGCATTAAAAATATAGTTTGATACATGAAAGCGGGTGGCAATTACTTTCATGTCGTATCCGGTATTTTTGATCAATAAGCGTTTGCTCACCAGGCTTTCTAAAACTGGAGAAAGGCTTACAATCAAAAAAGGATTACAAGAAAGATACTGGGTAAGACTGTCTAAATCGGTGTCTTTACCACTAATACTCATCGCAAACATTACAGAAAATAGCCAGGCTTCATCATCACTACAATGGAGAAAATCCTTTACAATGGTAATTTCGTCGTGTAGTGAGTTGAGGTTTTTGTGCTTGTTCTGATCAGTTAGTTCAGAGTCTTTAAAGGTCAAAGAAATTTTCTCAATGCTTTTAAGGACTAAATTGGGGGCGATATTTTGAATATTTTTCATGAAAATGTGTTAAAGTATACTTGCTCAAAAAGTATAACATGCCATCTCTACAAATAACGGTAATCTTTGACTGATTGTTAAATAATCGAAGCGGTGAAATTATGAGAAAAAGTACAATGTGTAAAAATACTGAAAAAGAAAGGGGCTTGGGGTATCAACGGGGGTATTTAACATCTTGGCCCTGAGCAAGAAGAGAAAGATGCAGTGACCTGGGTGTCAATGGGGAGACCTCTTTATCAGAGAGGTAATCCACAGGCGGCTGTTGATGGTCGACTGTGGACTATGACATAGGTGTTGTCTTAGGTAAGCATACCACCATCTACCTGTAATACCTGACCCGTGATATAGTTTGACATGTTAGAACCCAAAAATACGGCGCAATCAGCTACATCAGAAGAAGCTCCTCCTCTTTTTAACGGAATGCTTTGCTTCCATTCCTCGACTACTTTTTCGTCTAGTTCACCAGTCATCTCAGTTTCAATAAAACCTGGCGCAATGGCGTTGGAACGTACATTGCGAGAGCCAAGCTCAAGAGCTACCGATTTGGTAAACCCAATGATACCTGCTTTGGACGCGGCATAATTTGATTGTCCAGCATTTCCTCTAATACCTACTACTGAGGTGATGTTAATAATAGAGCCTGCTCTTTGTTTCATCATTTGACGCATGCTGGCCTTGGTCAGGTTAAAAACCGATTTCAGATTTACTTGAATCACACGATCCCACTGTTCTTCTGACATACGCATCAACAATCCATCTTTGGTAATACCTGCATTATTGATTAAAATATCAAGTGCGCCAAAATCCTCAATTACCTGCTTTACCAAATCTACCGCAGCTTCGTGGTTAGAAGCGTCCGAGCGATATCCCTTTACTTTTGCCCCAGTTTGTTGTAATTCTTGTTCCAGTGCCTGGCCTTTTTCTACACTAGATAAGTAAGTAAAAGCTACTTGAGCTCCTTGTTCGGCATATCGTTGAGCAATGGCTTTTCCTATTCCCTTAGACGCTCCAGTAATTAGAGCTACTTTTCCTTCCAATAATTTCATTACACACAGTATTTGATGATATAAAATGAGTTTTCTATGGCCTGCCAGCTTATAAAGGTCTGTCAGATTGATACATATGACTGTCAGCTTACTTATAGTCTTTACAAGACAGACTGAGCTGACAGCGTAATTAGTAAAACGGAAGAAATAAAGTAATCCAAATTTGGTGTAATATCTGGTTGCT
>CALDJV010000152.1 GCA_937899305.1 uncultured Cytophagaceae bacterium | reverse complement strand
GTAATCAAGATACCAATGTTTTTGTGCTTCAAATGATAGATAATGCTTTGGATTTCTTCTACTGCCAAAGGGTCCACCCCAGCAAAAGGTTCATCCAACAATACAAATTTGGGGTTTACCGCCAGGGTACGGGCAATTTCAGTTCGACGCCGTTCTCCTCCCGAAAGTACCTTACCAGGGCTTTTACGCACCTTGTGTAAGTTGAATTCATCAATCAAGTCATCTACCCGGCTTCGTTGCTCTTTGGGAGATAATTTGGTCATTTGCAATACCGCCCGGATGTTTTCTTCAACCGTCAGCCCTCTAAAAACCGATTCATCTTGAGCCAAGTACCCAATTCCTTTACGCGCTCTTTTGTATACTGGCAATTTTGTGATGTCTTCATTGTCTAAGTATACTTTACCTTTATTGGGCTTAATTAGCCCTACTACCATGTAAAAAGTAGTGGTTTTTCCGGCTCCGTTGGGTCCCAACATCCCCACAATCTCTCCTTGATTTACTTCAATAGATACATGGTCTACTACTGCTTTTCCCCGGTATCTTTTAACTAAATTTTCCGCAACTAATTTCATATTTCTTTTTAAAGTCCACAGTCAATGGTCCATAGTCGATAGTCTGGCCTTACTTCCTTTACTTGAGTTCAAATAGCGAACCTTTTTACCCTATACTGGAGAAAAAAATACTCGAAAAGGCTTGGGTGAGGTTGTGCAACATAGGGAATTCTAACACTACGTATTCAAACTCTCAAGGAAACAGTATTGGACGACAGTCAGCTGTGGACTATCGACCGTCGACTATGGACTATTAATTGTAAATTAATCATAAAACTTAATATCTTTTATTCTCAACTGCAACGAGGTTTGTCCTCGATAGCGGTTTTCGTCGATGCTATAACAAAGGGCAAACTTTTCCCCATTCGCGATGCGTTCAAAATGCTCAGGCATGCCAAAACCAATGGCGTCAAAAAAAGCCGACGAACCCTTCTGACGAGTACGAAACTTCACATGCTTTTCCTTTAACAATTTAGGATACTCGGCATACAAATCTTCGCTCACAAACACTGGACGCATATTGGCTGGGCCAAAAGGGGCAAATTGTTGCAAGATACGATAAAATTTTCCGGTGATATCGTCTAAACTCAATTTTGCATCAATGTCAATCAGTGGAGTGAGTTGCGCATCATTGATGCTTTGGGCGACCACTTCTTCAAACTTTTTCCGAAAATGCGCTATATTTTCCACCTGCATGGTCAACCCAGCTGCATGCATGTGCCCTCCAAATTGCTCGAGCAAGTCAGCGCAAGACTCAATGGCTTGATACAAGTCAAAACCCGGTACCGAGCGTGCCGACCCCGTGGCCTTGCCATTATGTTGGGTCAAGATAACCGTGGGCCGATGATAACTTTCTATACATCGAGAAGCCACAATTCCAATCACTCCTTTGTGCCAGTTTTCCTTAAACAACACCGTAGTTTTGGCAGTTTCCAAGCGGTCTTGGTGGATCATTGCCAATGCCTCTTCGGTAATACTCGTATCCAAGTCGCGGCGTTGCATATTGTCTTTGTTGATGAGTTCCGCCACATAATCAGCTTCTCGTTTGTTATCCGACACCAACAGCATCACTGCTTTCTTGGCATGTTGAATCCTTCCGGCGGCATTGATACGGGGCCCCAAGCCAAAAATCACATTGGATATGTTCAGTACGGTGTCATCACTAAACTTTGCTACATCAATCAATGCTTTTAGACCAATTCTTTGGGTTTGGTTGAGCTGTCGTAGCCCATAAAAAGCCAAAACCCGGTTTTCGCCCACAATGGGCACAATGTCACAGGCAATGCTAATGACCAGTAAATCTAGAAAAGGATAGAGTTTTTCTACCGAAATATCGTTTTTTTCGCAATAGGCTTGCATCAGCTTAAAACCTACTCCACAGCCCGAAAGCTCTTTGAAAGGATAGTCACAATCTTTGCGCTTGGGGTCTAGTACCGCGTGGGCCTTAGGGATTTGATCGCCCGGTAAGTGGTGGTCGCAAATGATGTAGTCGATTCCTTGATGGTTGGCATAGTCCATCAATTCTACCGACTTGATACCACAATCGAGGGCAATTACCAGCGAAAAATCGTTTTCCTTGGCCCAATCAATCGAGGTTTTGGAGATGCCGTAGCCTTCCAGGTAACGATCAGGAATATAATAGTCAAGATGCGGGTGGTATTGCTGCAAAAAGCCGTACACCAACGATACCGAGGTGGTACCGTCTACGTCATAGTCACCATAAATCAAGATTTTTTCCTGATTTTTCAAGGCTTTTTCCAACCGAGTAACTGCCCTGTCCATGTCTTGCATTAAAAACGGATCATGAAGGTGTGCTTGCAACGAAGGCCGAAAAAATGTTTTGGCCTCTTCGAAAGTATCTATTCCCCGTTGAGCCAGTAAGGTTGCCATTGATTCATTGATTTCGAGCGACTGAGCTAGCTCTTTGACTACTTTGGAGTCGGGTTGATCCTTAAAAATCCATCTTTTTTGCATAATTTCATTGGTAGTCCATCGCGAGTGGTTCCAGACACTACGCTTCAAGGACGTTTGTTGCTAATCGTACAATTTAAGAAAGGCCTCGAAAATTTTGCTGAAATTATTGAAATTATTTTGAGCTGATCATAAATTTATTGGGAGGTCTAAATTGGCTGAAATTACCTTTATTTTGATAGATATGTCCAAGTGAATCCAGCTGATATGCCTTTATTTTGTGGTCATAAACCATCAGAAAATGTCGCAAACATATCATTTACTTGCCATAGGGCTTTTGTTGGTCTTCACCAGTTGTCAAGACCACACGCCTCATCAGGAAAATACCAAACCCAAATCAACCTTGGTTCAGGAAGGTTCATCAGACCAAAATGAGGAACAAAAACGGCAGGAAAATCGAAGAAAGATACAATCCGTGGTTGAGAATTATTGTACCAAACTGAACAACCAAAAATTTAAAGCAGCCATCAAAGATAATTTTTCCCCCGAAATCATTCAGTACATCTCAATGAAGCACACCACTGCAGAGCAAGTGGCCACTGAGGTCCATCGATTTTTGAGCAAAAAACAAATGGTCAATTATTCAGTCGATCTCGATCAATTGAAGATCATTAACGGATACCGGGCGGAGGTGCCGTTGTCTTTTAGTTGGTTAGGTTATTCGGCAAAAGTATTACTCAAGTTGCTTTTTGATAAAAATGGTAAAATCAAATTGTACCAGGAGGCCAAGATATTGCAACAGTCTGCATTACAATTTGAGACTAAAAAATACTCAAAAAAGCAAAAAGGATGTAGGTATGATGTATCTTATGTTGTGATCACCAAGGCTCCGGCTGGTTTGAAACCAATTTTGAATAAAAAGATGAAACACTATCTGAATATTGAAAATGGACAAACCCTGGAGCAACTAAGGGATGAAACAAAAATAAGTTTCCCAATTTATGTTTCTAATTTGTAT
>CALDJV010000151.1 GCA_937899305.1 uncultured Cytophagaceae bacterium | reverse complement strand
TGTTTTACCAAAGAAACGGCATACTTTAAACGTTCATCCTCCTCATTATCAGTAAGTTTGATGTCTTGTTGGAGCAGCTGTCGCCAGCGGTAAGTACCGGTGAGGTGATCGTACATGGCCTGACCATTCTTAGAAAGCTCCTGTAAAGCAAAAGTGGCATTGCTGCGATCTACGCCCATGGTTTCGGCTACTTCCTGAGGAGTAGTGGCCAGTTTTTGAATCAATACTTGCTCCACTTTTTTGATGTCAATATTTTTGGTGTTTCCGGTAGAAGCCAACAAATCAAAGTTTCCTTTTTTGGCCCAATCGTTAGAAGTCCAACCCGATAGTCCCAGGTCAAAGCGGTGCCCATCCATTTCTACGGTCCAGTAAGAAGGCATTCCAGTACCCAATAGTTTTACCTGCACTTGATCAGAGTAGGGGAGGAGCTCTTTGAGCACAAACAAACGACGACGACCCCACAAGCGAATTTCACCTTCTTGGGTACCTTTGTAAATGTTGGTGTCTTCTACCTCGATGCCCCAAGGATCAATGATGATTTTGGTTTTTTCTCCCTTTTTGAGGATAAAACGCAACGAACGAGGGCTTTCTCTTTCTTTTTTGCGCTCCAGTTCCGACAAAATACGGGCTACAGTTTGTGAATGTAACGTAACCATAATGCCGTCGAGGGTAGAGGCCGATTGTACCTGTAAAAATCCTCGAACCCAACTTTCGGGCAAATCAATTTTCTTTTCTACAGTACCACCTACTGCGGTAGAGAGTTCTACTTTCTCAAAAGCCACCTTGAGCCAAGCTGGACGATAGCTGCGTACCCGGTAGATTTCATCGGCGAGCGCCTGACTAAAATCAATGTTGGTGGTACCATAATCTACGTCACCCAAAGTTTCCAATAAATTAGAAGGAACCGAAATGCGTCCGTAACTAGATTCATCCAACGAAAAAGCCTCAAAAATAACCGCGTCAGGATGTACACTAATCACCGGGTCGAGCACCATCCACTTGTCACGGTCGTGTTTGTAGAGCCAATCATAATATTGACGACGGGCTTTATTGACCTCGTTTTGGGTTCCCCGAATCGATTTTTGCAACTCTGTTTTTTGCAGTTTGAGTTTTTCCCGTTCTTCCAGTTTTTTTACCTTTTTGGCTTCCACATCTTTCAAGTGGTTGGGCAATTCTTCCATGTAACGTTCCATCACCCATTCTTGATAGGCAGTGTGGTCTTTTTGGGCTGGGCGCCAATCTCCTTTGACCACTTCGCGTAGGGCCAACATCAGTCGGGCATAGGAGAGGCTTTCTTTGATCACGGCATTGATAGATACCGGCTTGCGAGACATCTCAGCCGAAAAGTTGAACTTCATCCCCTCGGAGTCTACCTGAGAAGTACTGGGACGCGCGTACGATTGGGTTACTTGCATTGGTTTCTTATTTAGTGTTTTTTGAACGACAAATGATTAGTAGTGAATTGTTCATTAAATTATATGGGTAATGATCTGTGAAAACCATCAATAAAATTTAAATTTGATATCATTCTATAGAATGAAGAATAAATGGAATAAAACTCGGTAAACTCTTCTATTCTATGAACCTTTGTTCAGAATGATGTTTTAAAGATAACATAAAATTTTTCTTGACTTCATACACTTTATGACTCAATATTTAAATAATATTTTTTATTAAAGTTGAGGATGAACATCTGGCAAAGTTCAGTCAATCTTAAAAGCAACCGCAACGTTTGCATAAAGCCCACGAGGTTTGCCTCTTGCCTGACCTGGTAGCCACCTGGGGGCATTCTTTAATACTCGAATTACAGCTTGGTCACAAGTGGGGTGCAGGCTTTTAATGATGCTGGATGGGATAATCTCTCCATGATGATCTACCCTGAAGCGTATGACCACGGTACCTTCAATGCCCATACGACGAGCTTGTGCAGGATATTCAACTTTTCGTTGAATGTATCTTAAAAAAGCCTTGCTGCCTCCTCGAGGTTTTTGAGGTTTATATACAACATAAAATATTTTCTCTTCTTCTTCCTCGTTTTTTTGTGAATTGTTTTGGGCGTTTACCACCGAGGTAATCAGCAATAAAATGAACAATACAATGACGTACAAGAGGTTTGATTTTGGTGTAGAATCGTCTGAACAAGTCATAAAACAACAACAGCTATATTGGGAACTTCACTTATCTTTGAGTACAAAATTAACTTAAAATAATGGTTGAGTTTGCGAGTAATGATAGTAATAATTAAATAATATTTTTTATTAAAATTGAAGATGCTTAGAAAGTGAGCAGAGGAAAACTAAAAACGGTTTTCTGGCCTACCATTGGTAGCCAACCGCCTGAGGTTGTTTAGCCAAGATTAATTGAATATAAACAATCAATCACTGACCTTTCCAGTAATTTTCTTTGGAAAATTCATAAGAAATACAGTTGTGAATGCGTCAGCTGGATTAACTTCGTTGAGCTCCTTTCAGT
>CALDJV010000150.1 GCA_937899305.1 uncultured Cytophagaceae bacterium | reverse complement strand
AGACTGTGCCAAAGTTCTGAAATGGGAAAGTAATTATTTTCTTATCCCTAAGCGATTCCTGGACAGACAACCCTAGGGATGCCCAAGAGATTTTTGACAACATCGGCTCTGAAGATAAGGAGTTATTTTGGATTGAAGACACTACGCGTCGGTTCGATGGCTACAACTATTTTGGGGTACATCCCGAAAAAATGATTGCGTTTTTTGACAAATACATGCAGTAGTGCTCGTTAGAGTGGAATTCAAAGATATGACCAGTAACCTGCTGGCGCTCATTACCAAACACCTAGTATCAGATTTGACAAGGCGACTTTTTGAAGGTCGTCTTTTTTGTTTATCTTACCTGCTCTAAAACGACGAAGATGAAGCTTTCTCCCCAAAAACTGTTTTTAATTGATGGCTTGGGTGCGCTCCTCACCGCAGTCCTGACTGGATGGGTGCTCACTACTTTTGAGGAGTATTTTGGCATTCCTAAAATGGTGTTGTATTACCTGGCAGCAGTGGCGGGGCTTTTTGCCATCTACTCGCTTTGGAACACCCTGAATATGCAACAAAACTGGCCCGCTTTGATGAAAATCATTGCCTTGGTTAATTTGACTTATTGTAGCGCAACCTTGGCACTGGTGATTTATCATTGGCAAAAGGTGACTTATTTGGGAATGGCTTATATTGCACTGGAAACCATCATAGTGGTTGTGTTGGCTATGACAGAACTCAAAATGGCTCGGCAAAAACAATGATCGTTTTTATTAGTTGGGAGTTTTCTTTAGTCCACAGTCGACGGTCCATAGTCGATAGTAGCGCAAAGCGTAACAATTAGTTTTTAGTCCACAGTCGACCGTTCATAGTTTTGTAGTTATCTACGATTTTGCCTCGCTTCGCGCAACCATTTAACAATCAGCCGCAGGCGTAACAATAAAGCAATATAGCCATTTAACCTCTGCTAGCGCACGCATCCTCGCGTGTGTTCTCTCGAAGTAAACTTTTTTAATCGTTACAGTCACACGAGGAGACACCTTCACTAGCAAAAGTACTCGCTCAGGCCAACGACACGCTTGCCCACAAGGTGCATTTTCTGGAAAGAGGGAAACCCACGATACTCGATGCACTCAAGGATAAACCTTGACCTCTAAAATCTACTGTGTGGTTGGTGGCTTATCTTTGTACCATGCTCTACCATGTAAGAGGTAAATTCAGGGTAAAAATGGGTGACCCTAAATCGGCGATAAACATCGTATAACCTCACTGGATCGGCGTCTTTGAATTCAATTGATAAATTGGAGATGGTTCCACCAGTAGTTAATATTGAGTTGGGGGCATTTTTTTGAACTTCATCCAAAACTTTCGAGTCCTGCGCCTGAACTGCCTCAATGTATTCGTAAAGTGTCACGACTCCATTTACCCGAGCCATATTGATAAAATCGTGGATGCGTGCTCGGTGGCTTTTAGCTTGGGTAAGGGTCACTACAGTAACCGTCTCGTGCGGTCCCAACGAAGGATTGGTATGTTCTAATGTAATGGATTCGATATTCATCATTGCTTTGTTTTTTATTGCTTCAATCTATTCATTGTACATAAATGCAGCCAAAAAAACCAGAGAATTTAACTGCTCAAATAATTTAATTAACGACGCTTTTCAAGGTGACTTTGAAGCTTTATTGAGATGATTGGAAGAGCTATTTTTCTCTGACGATCATAACTAGTTTAAATCCTTTTTTGAAGTTTGGGTTTCTATCTGGTTTTTTTACGTTCAACTTTACGCATCATCTCGAGTTCCTTCAAATCATCTGGTTTATAACGAATTAGGGTCCCTTTTTCGACCATATAAACTGTGAAATCCTGATAAAAACTGGTAAGACTGAACCTACGATAGACATCATCCAAGCGTATTACTGAATCATCCTCAAAATGAATCTCTAAGTTGGAGATGGTCTCCCCTTCGTTCAATGCTTCGTTTGGGGCCTGTTGCCATACTTGCTCAAGAATAGGTGAATCTTGGGTTTTAATAGCCTCAATGTATTCATACAAGGTCACTACTCCATTGACTTGGGCCTCCTGCAGGAAACGATTAATTCGGTCTGTGTGATCTTTCGAGTTCACAAGCGTTACCTCAGTGATGACTTCATGTGGACCCAAAGAGGGGTTTGTATGTTCTAAAACAATGGATTTAATCTTCATGTGTTTTCTTGTTTTTTATTGCTTCAGTCTAATCATTGTGCTGAATGCAACCAAATAGACTAGAAGTTAGTAAAATATAACAAGATCAAACCTCAAAACATGGAAAATAGCCCAACTACCTCTGAAAAACGTAATGAAGCCATTTGGGCTACTTTCGATCCTCAAAACCCTACCGATTTTTGGCAACGATACGAGGCCTTACTAAATGAGCAAAAACAACATTTAGCGTATCAGATCATCTCTTCTTCTACCTCTCAAGAAGCGCATTCTGATAGTACTCCCTTGCCTTTTCAAACCACTTTTCGTCCCCGCCGTACTGGTGTAATCACTACCATAGCACTCATTAGCATTCCCTTGTGGCTGCTTATCATAGGCACTTATCGTTATTCCGCAACCACCACCGCAAGTCAGTTTGTATACATTTCACTCATCTGTATCCTCTTTTTTGGTGGGGCCATTTACAATGCACTCAAAGATTTTCAAGTTTTTGAATTCACTACCCATTATTTCCATATCAAAACGCCCTACGTTGCTCAAGAAGAACGTTGGCTTTGGCGTCGTATTCAAGCCATGAGTCTAGAGCAGACCGATTCCAGCGACAATTATGAACTCGTCATTACCTTGCTTACGGGTACTCAACACCGATACTCTTATGGTTTGACACGAGAAGACCATCATGTTTTGTTTCAGCAACTTGCCCAAAAAGTGGCTGAGGTAGATCCTGGCGACTATTAAGGATAATGAGGATATAGCACAATAAATTTACTCACTGAACTCCTGCGATAAACTATGAAAAATAATGAAAGTCGTGCTGATCAACTTTGGAAAAGGTTTGACCATGCACATCAACAAAAATTTTGGACCCAATACAATGCATTGCTTCAGAAAAGTAAAAGACAATCTATTCCTAAAAAGAAAGTAATCCTATACTGTCAAAGCAGTCAATCAACCCAGCTTAGTCAACATGTTTTTCCTCCTCATACTTTATACTTGGCAAAACAAATAGGCATTCTTGCGATTCCTTCATTGATGGCATTCTTGCTACTCACATTGAATACTCACCACTTGGCAGCTGTTCAAATTGTAGTTTTGTCATTTCTTGCCTTGGCAATATTGTCTTTATTTGGTCTTCTTATTTTTATAGAAGTAAATACCATCACGATTTCAAGTACCCACTTGAAATTGAGTAATCCTTCCAAAAAAATACTCTGGTCTGATATAGTATCAGTAGTTGCTCAAGAATATTCCGCCGATTTTATAAACCCTTTGTACACATTAGTCATTACAACCAACAACCAGTTTCAGCATACCAGGAGTTATAAACTATCAAAAAAAAACCACCACAAATTATTTAATTATATTGCTCAGAAAGTCACTCAGGTAGATCCAGGCAAATATCGAGGCTATTTTTTTCAGGCTTAGTAACGTAAGTTTTATTATATTAGGCCAAGGATCAAATACCTCAAAAACTTATGACAACTAAAGAAATTATGGCCGCTCTCGAGGAAATGGGAGATGCCCAAACCAAAAAAACATTGATGAATCATGGCGCTCAAGAACCCATGTTTGGAGTGAAAGTTCAGGACTTGAAAAAAGTACTCAAGAAGACGAAAAAGAACCATGAACTGTCACTGGAGTTGTATGCTACCGGAAACTCGGATGCCATGTATTTGGCGGGCCTCATGGCCGATGAAAAACAAATTACCAAAGTTCAATTACAAGACTGGGTAAAAAAAGCTTACTGGTATTTTTTGTTTGAATATACCGTACCCTGGATAGCTGCCGATACCAGCTTTGGTTTTGAACTGGGACTGGAATGGATTGAATCTGATCAGGAAAATATTGCGGCGGCAGGTTGGGCTACTCTGGCGAGTTTTGCGGCTGTCAACCCCGATGAAGCACTAGATACTGATGCCTACAGTAAATTGCTGGACCAAGTAGGCGAGACAATTCATGAAGCCCAAAACCGGGTACGCTACACCATGAATGGTTTTGTGATTGCCATTGGCTCTTACATTCCTACCCTCACCACCCAGGCCCAAGAAGTAGCCACCAAGATAGGCAAAGTAACAGTGAATATGGGCGGTACTGCTTGTAAAGTGCCTTTGGCTACTGCTTACCTCACCAAGGTGATAGACAAAGGCCGGGTGGGCAAGAAACGTAAAACGGCTCGTTGTTAGACAGGCAAATATAAATTAGCCATTATTTCGTTTTTATCAAAACGAGTTCAGTTGCAAACTGAACACTATCTAAAGGCATCAGTTCGGAAACTGATGCCAGTACTTATCTGATAAAAACAAATGGAAGAAAAAAACGATTCAGGTTTTATACTTCATTCCAAAACCTCTCACCCCAATGAAGCCATTGTCTTACCCTCTTTTTGGACTAGACAAATCTAATTGGTTATATTGCCAAATTGTTGAACCTATTTGGTGGGCAATTGGCCTCCATCATTTACCATTAATCACTCCAAAATGTCTGACCAAACTCCTCGAAAAGACCTCACTGAATTTTTAGACCGACAAGCTTACCTCCAGGATGAAAACCGCCCCGAGGCGGTACAGAAACGCCATGCCAAAGGTCAGCGTACCGCTCGAGAAAACATTCAAGATTTATGCGACTCCGGTACTTTTCATGAGGTAGCATCTCTGATTGTAGCCGGACAACGGGGACGCCGTACCCAGCAAGAACTCATCGAGAAAACTCCAGCTGATGGGCTCATTGCGGGGTTTGGTCAAGTAAATGGGGCTTTGTTTGAAGACAAAAAGGCCAAATGTGCGGTATTGTCTTACGATGAAATGGTACTGGCAGGAACTCAAGGGGCTTATAACCACAAAAAAACCGATCGGGTAATGGCTATGGTAGAAAAAGCCCAATGCCCCGTGATATTTTTTGTAGAAGGAGGAGGAGGCCGTCCAGGGGATGTAGACTTTGACCAAATTACGGTAGGAGGGCTCGACCTGATGACTTGGGTGGCTTACGCTCGCCTGAGTGGCAAAGTACCGCGCATTGCAGTAGTGTCTCGTTATTGCTTTGCGGGCAATGCAGCCATTGCCGGAGCAGCCGATGTCATTATTGCCACCGAAAATGCCTCGCTGGGCATGGGAGGGCCTGCGATGATTGAGGGAGGTGGCTTGGGAACTTATCACCCTAAAGAAATTGGTCCTGCTCAGGTACAAGCCCAAAACGGAGTGATTGATGTTTTGGTAAAAGACGAAGCCGAGGCCGTGCAAGCTGCTCAAAAATACTTGTCGTACTTTCAAGGTCCTACTCAGGATTGGACCTGTGTCGAGCAATCTGTATTGCATCAGCTCATTCCTGAGGATCGTCGTTTTGGTTATGATGTACTCAAAGTGATCAAGGCCTTGGCCGATGAAGACAGTGTACTGGAGCTACGTCCTACTTTTGCTCGCAATATGATTACTGCTTTGGTACGCATCGAGGGCCGACCGATGGGTCTGATGGCCAATAGCAACCGTCACTTGGGAGGGGCCATTGATAGCCATGCCTCAGACAAAGCGGCTCGTTTTATGCAACTGTGTGATGCTTTTGGCATTCCGTTGCTCTCACTATGCGATACACCCGGTTTTATGGTGGGACCCACTCATGAACAAACTGGTTTGGTACGCCATACTGCCCGCATGTTTACCGCTGGAGCCAACTTAACAGTGCCGCTCATTACGGTAGTATTACGCAAAGCTTATGGATTGGGAGCCATGGCCATGGCCGGGGGAAGCTTGCATCAATCATTTATGACACTGAGCTGGCCTACCGGAGAGTTTGGAGCTATGGGATTGGAAGGAGCCGTAAAACTAGGATTTAAAAAAGAACTCGAGTCAGCCAAGGACGCCACCAATCAGGCGGCTTTGTATGAAAAACTAGTCGCCGCCGCATACCAAAAGGGCAAGGCCATTCAAGCGGCCTCGGCCCTGGAATTCGACGAAGTGATCAACCCTGAGCATACTCGCCAGTGGATCATCAACGCGTTGGACACCATTGACCCTAGCACTTACAGGGCTTTCTTATAAAAAATGAGAGTAAAGAAAAAAGTTGTAAAATTGGAG
>CALDJV010000149.1 GCA_937899305.1 uncultured Cytophagaceae bacterium | reverse complement strand
AAATATGCCGGGCGCATTTGAAGAAGGATTAAATGGTTATATGATTGAATGGTTAACGCTTCGCTTATTGCTTTATGGTTAAATGGTTGAATGGTTAGCGCTTCGCTTATTGCTTTATGGTTATATGGTTGAATGGTTAACGCTACGCTTATTGCTTTATGGTTAAATGGTTAAATTGTTTCGCTACGCTTATTGCTTTATGGTTAGTTCCTTCGGCTACGCTCAGGACTTCGGGTTGCGCGGAGCGACTATTATTTTCGCAAATATGATAGTAGTTGAACCAAGCCTTGGCGAACTATTGTACTGCTTCGCGCTACTATGGACTATGGACGATCGACTATGGACTAAAAACTGTGGACTACTGACTACCAACTAAAGAAAACTAAAAAACATTACTTAATATGAAAGCATTTCACCAACAAGCCATTTCAGAAGAAATCCAGTGGCTCGATACCTTAATCAAACATCGGGTGCAGGAATTAAATCAGGAAGAAAACACCTTGGCGGCTTCCATCGCCGATATTGCCTATCCTCCATCACATCATTTTGAATGCCACTATCAACAATTTTTGCAAAAACATGAATTCGACATTCCCGAGCGTTTGTTATTGATATTGGTGATTGCTCGTAGTGTTTTCCCGCAGATTTTTAAGCCCTTGGTCAAGGTATACAAAAACATAGACAAGCAATACGAGTTTGGTGGGATACTAGAGCCCGATTCGCACCGATTTATCCCTACATTGCGTACCTTGTTTTTTTTGTTGTCAGGCAACAATCTTCAGGATCAATTTTACCATCACCTTACTTTTACACCTCGGCACCTGTTGTTTGAGCACAGCATTGTAAAACTCGAGAACGATCCACGAAAGGAGCACACCAGTGAAGATGATTTACTGTATCAACGGGTAAAGCTGTCTGATGCTTATCTGAAGTATTTTTTGGGTGGGGATAGGCCTACCCTAGACAGTGAAGAGGGATTTCCGGCTACCTTGCTCGAAACCGACAAGACATTCGACGACTTGGTGCTGCCCGACCAGGTCATCAAGCAGTTGGATGGACCCATGAACTACATCAAAGGTTACCAGGAATTGCTCAAGCAGCCAGATGCTAAAAGTAAGATCAAGCCAGGGTATTTGATTTTGTTACACGGTAAACCTGGTACCGGCAAAACCCTCACTTCGTCGGTTATGGGGAGTTATCTGGGGGTAGAAGTATACTACCTCAATTTGTCGCGGGTGGTATCCAAATACATTGGTGAAACCGAAAAAAACCTGGAGAAGGTATTCAATCGTTTAGAAACAAAGTTATGTATCTTGTTTGTCGACGAAGCCGATGCTTTGTTTGGAAAACGTACTGAGGTACAAGATAGCAAGGATCGTTACGCCAATCAGGAAGTGGCCTACCTCTTGCAACGGGTAGAAAAGTTTCCAGGAGTGGTCATTCTGGCTACCAACTATGAGCAAAACCTGGATGAAGCATTTACCCGACGGATATTGTCTCACATTCACATTCCTTTGCCCGATTCAGAAGCCCGAACCCAACTATGGCAAAAGAGCTTGCCGCAAAGTTTTCGTTTTGAGTACAAAGCCCTGGCTCAGCAGTTGGGAGACACCTTTGCCCTGACTGGAGGGAATATCAGCAACATTATCAAACAGGCTTGCCTGAAGGCCACTCAGGAAAACACCCAAATATTGACTTACAAAACCCATTTGGAAGAGTTTATCTCGTATGAGTTTGATAAAGAAAAGCGAGACTTCAAAGAGATGAGTTTCCAAAAAGTACCTGATAAGGTAGGATTCCTGAAGCCCTCTCCGGCTTCTGAACCTCCACTTAGTGAGACGCAAGAAACCCAGTTGAAGCTTTGGTTACAATATTTACCTACGGGGTGGCGTTTTGTTCCCGAACAATTGCCCCATCAGATGGCACGTCATATACAGCTTACCGAGGAGGAAATTCATGAGACTTTGCAACTGGTTTGGTCAAGGCATCACCAGGATGTAGCCAAAACATTTGATTTCTCGAAAATGGTTCCTGGTTTCAAGGCCATCTTCAAAAAACATTATGCCTCAGAAAAGCTGGCCGAGGGTGCCTGGAACAACCTGAAGCAAATGATAACACAAGCCATTGGGCAAAGTACCTCGCCTGAACCAATACCCGAACCATCGACAACACGTTCTCCAGGCAATGCGGCCAGCCCCAGTAACGATGCTTGGGTTTCGGGCTCCGAAGCCGAAAAACTTTGGAACAAGCATTTGCCCAAAGGCTTTACATTTACTCCACCTAGTTTACCCAAAAACATTGGCCGTTTTTATAAAGTAAGGGAAAGCCACATCAAAAAGATATTGGTAAAAGCTTGCACCGCGGCCTCCCAACAAGGTACCCAAGAGATTAAGTTTACTGCTCATATTTCGCCGCATCTAGAAGAGGTGTATAAAGAAGAAAATCTGGAGTTTAAGTAATTGCTGAAAGCGGTGGGCATTTACTGTTTTTCTCTCTAATGATTATCCAGGTTTGCTTCTTGCTGATTGTGACCTGTCTCCAATAGCCAATGTATATTGTGATATATTGCCTAAAATTGAAACTATCTTCCCCGATTGTTAGTTCATGCTGAAATTTTAACGCTTTTTTGTCAAATAAAAGGTTAATTTTTTAGTAAAAAGAAGACAAGTAGTATAAATATTACAACTTTTTGTTGATACTTATGGATATGGAAGACGCATCTTTGACATTTTTTAGAAACATGTATTTGGTAGCAATGGCCGATGGCAAAGTAACCGATGAGGAAGAGGCACTGCTGACTGAAATTGCTCATAAAATGAAAGTTAGTAAAGAAGAGCAAGAAGCAATTAAAGAAAACGCGGAAATTTTGGGTTTCTTTGTACCCAATAACCCCGACGAAAAACTCGAGCATTTCGAGCATATCGTGCGCATGATGATGGTAGACAGCGAAATCCACGACAAAGAATATCAGCTTTGTTTGCAGTACGCAGATAAGAGTGGGCACGACCAAAGCGTGTTTGAAGCAGTGATAGACAAGGTAATACAAGAGAAGAATGCTGCTTCAAAGTGAGGTTGGCCAGGCAGCGATAGGAATGATTTTCAAAATGGGTTTTTGAGAACAATCAAAAGCCCAACTTTGCTAAATCTACTATCTACATCTAGGTGGATGGTGTCAAAAATATAAATAGGACGTTTATGACAGAAAAAAATCTAACCCTTATTTATTTTACCAATTTGTATCTGGTAGCTTTGGCCGATGGCCAGATAGTAGAAAAAGAGGAAGCCCTCCTGCAAAAAATTGCTGACAAAATGGGGATTATGAAATCCGAAGTTGAAGCGATCAAGTCAGGGAGCAATGAGATGAATTTTCAGGTGCCTACCGATAAAAAAAGACGTTTAGAGCACCTAGAGGCCTTGATTGAGGTGATGTTGATAGACGGTGAAATCCACGAAAAGGAGTATCAGCTTTGTTTACAATATGCTGACCGCAGTGGGTGCGACCAACTCGCCCTGAACATGCTCATTGAAAAAGTAACCGAAGCCAAACAGTAACGTAGGTGGATAACCTACAACGCCTATCCTCTTCAAACCTTGACTCCCATTACCAAGATATCATCTATTTGATCGTGGTCCTGCATCCAGTCGTCCAAGGTATTCTCCAAGATTTGTTGTTGAGTAAACAGTGGTTGTTCGGCAATTTTGGCCAGTAGATTTCGGAAACGGGTTTTCATAAATTTTTTCCCCTTGATTCCCCCAAACTGATCTTGGTAACCATCAGAATAAATGTAAAACGTAGTGGGCATTGAGATATCTATGTTGTGGCAATGAAATTGAATATCAAAGAGATTGTCTTCTTGGCGATATCCATTGATGCTAAGAGAATCGCCTCTAACTTCCCGGCATTTACCATTTTGAGAAATGATCAAGGGGTTTTTGGCTCCTGCATAGCTCAAAGTTTTAGCTTCAGGATCAATCACACAAATGGCAATGTCCATTCCATCCCTTAACAGCGTATCTTTACTTTTAAGCGTACGACTGAGGGTTATATCCAGGTGAAACAAGATAAGTTCGGGAGAGTGTACTCCATTTTGCACTATAATGTTACTGAGCGCCTGAGTCCCCAACATGGTCATAAGCGCACCCGGTACCCCATGACCAGTACAGTCTGCGGCTATAATGAATATCTTGCCATCATCTTCTTCTAGCCAGTAAAAGTCCCCAGATACAATATCACGAGGGCGGTATAAGATAAAATGCTCAGGCAACTTATTTTTCATATTGTTTTCCTGAGTGAGCATGGCTTTCTGAATCCGCCGAGCATAAGTAATACTAGCGGTGATGTCTTGATTTTTGCGGTCAATTTGTTTGTTTTTTTCTTGTAGCAAATGATTGGCTTTTTGCTTGACTCGATTGCTTCGCCCCAATACAAACAACAAACCCAAAAGTAACAAAATACCACCGACCAGCGCGTATACCAAGTTGCGGCGCAAAATGGTTTCATTGCGTTGCTTTTGTAATAGTTCCAGGTCTTTCTTTTCCAGGGCCAGCTCGTTTTGTTTTTGCTCGAGGCGTTGGATTGATTCCAATACACTGAGTCGGTATTGGCTTTGAGTGCTCAAAAACTCCTGATTCATTTTCACATAATCGAGCTGGTACTCGTAGGCCTTGATGTGCTCTTTTTTTAGAGCATATGCTTTGTGTAGTAGCTTTAGGCTGGCAAGCATCAAGGGTTTTGAGGGGATTTTAGCCACTTTGGCCAGGGTTTTTTGAGCCAAAGCAATGGCTTTGTCAGGCTGACTTTGATTGATATATACCCGGGCAATGTTTACTTCTATGGCGTGAATTCCGCTTCCTTTTACCTTGTTTTTAAGATTGGCGTCTAGTGCTTTGCCCAAATACTCAAGCGCAGTTTTATATTTTTTTTCTTCAATGAACAGTGCCCCAAGACGATTGTATACCACATCAATACGGGGTTGATTGGGCATTTTTAACCGAATATTCACTGCTTGGTTATAAGCCTCAAAGGTTTCATCATATCTTTTCTGTAGTTGCAAAATTTCTCCCAGCCTAAGATATCCATAAGCTTCACCGCCTTGGTCGCCCAAGTCTACAAACAATGTCATTGCTTTACGGGTATTGTCTTCTGCTTCCTCAAGTTTACCCTGATACTTGTATACTTCTCCAATATTGTTGTAAGCATAGGCAATCTGGTTGGTTTGTTTGTTTTCTTTGGCCGCTTTGAGCGCTCGGTAATAGTAAAATATGGCATTGTTGTAATCACCCAAATTACGGTATATGATGCCAATATAGTTGCTGGTTTTGGCATCAATGCTTTTAAGTTTTAATTGACTGATTAAATCGATGCTTTGGACACCATAATTCAAGGCGCGTTGCAAGTCGCTGTCACGGAGCTTCCAGGTAAGTTGGCTTAGTATATTGGCCCTGACCGAATCGTCTTTGTTCGAGGTCAGCACTTTTTCCAAACTATCAATCACTTGATTTTGTGCAGTAAGGGAGGTGCTTTTGAGGATAAAGAAAAAAAGTGTGAATAGCCGTAGGTACCACTTCATGCCTGAAGAATTTCGTTGTTTGATTTTAGGTTTAAAATTCGGGGTTTTAATTAAAATTACCAATCAAAGTCTTATTTTTATAAGGTGGAATTTCCTGAAAATGAATTAACAAAAGCATCTGGTAAGGACCAATTGCTTGTAACAGCGTTTGGTGCCTTAGGATATTGGAAGATACAAGCATCTCTTTTTTTGTATGTCCTCACCACCCATAAAAATATTGCGTAACGAATGGTACATTTAGAGATCTAAAAAT
>CALDJV010000148.1 GCA_937899305.1 uncultured Cytophagaceae bacterium | reverse complement strand
CATTTTAGGCGCAACGTAATAAGTTTAGCCAATACAAAATACAGCGACGGCGTTTTTGCCTACTTTTTGAGCTGTAGCAAAAAGTAGGGAGCGAGAAACGACAAGTGGCTGATTATCAGTGTATAATTGTTATTTCTTTTGTGGAACATTGACTTATCTGATATAAAATGTGTTCTTTAAAAAAACTCAGGATAATTCCTTTAAATATATTTTTCTTAAGGAAACAGCATTGGTCGATGGTCAATAGTCCATAGTAGCGCAAAGCGGTACAATTAGTTTTTAGTTATCTATAGTTTTGCGTCGCTTCGCGTAACCCGAAGTCCTGAGTGTAGCCGAAGGAACTAACAATGCAACAATGAGCGCAGCGGAGCAATAGAAACTAACCATCGCCTCGCGTAGCCATTTAACAATGAGCTGCAGGCGAAACAATATAACCATTGGCGATTATCTTTGATCAACTAGGCAGTTGTTTCAAATCTTATAAAATCGAAAGGGTATTTTTTTATCATTCCTAAACCAAGTAATTAAAAAATAAGTATAAAGTGTGGGTATCTCAAGAATTGCGTATCTTGTGAAATCAACACTTTTTTTTGTTTTACTAACCAATCAAACCAACTATAAATGGGATTATTAGATCAAAAAAAGCTCGCTGATCAGCTTTTCAAAAAATATGACGAAAGTTCCGAGAAAAAATACCAACCTCGGGAAAAACCAGTGATCTCTCGTTTGGCCGATAAAGTACCTACTGCCAAGAAGGTAGAGGTAAGCTTGGAAGACAAACTTACCGGAGACACCTTGACCGAACTGGAAGAAGCTGGGCTGTCGGACAATGAAATGAAAATATTGTCAAAAATCGAGAAATTATTACATGAGGAACAAGCCACCGAAAGATTCGGAATTGCAATTCTTTCTCAGCAAGTGGCCAACCGTGCCTGGATCAAAATTGATGACAAACCGGCCATTCCAGCAAAAATAATTGCCCGTGAAACCAGCAACTTTAGTCCAAAAAATCAAATTACTGAAGATCTAAAGCGTGGTCTAAAAGAGGCCTTGGTAACGGGGAAAACTCAAGAAGTATTGGCTGAGTTACAGAAATTAACCGAAGACTTGCCTTCGCTCAACGATGAGGTCACTTTGGTAGTTTCTAACCTGCAAATCTTGGATCAACACGAACTGTCTAATGTAGAGTTGATTAGTCAGCTAAAAGCCATCAATGCCGAAGTGATGGGAATTATTGCCAAGTTATAAAGGTCATTTGATTACTTATCGAACCAATACTGGGCCTGTTTAGGGGTATGAAAATATTGATAGGGAACTATTTTTGCGTACCTTTTTTCTATCTCCTGCAGATTTTTTCTGGTATTGTATTCCCCAAAAGTATCTTCAGGTAACAAGATAGCTACTTTACTTTTGGGGTTTATTTCTTGAAAACGAGGAAACCAATCAGCAATGATCCACTCGGCGTCAGTGGGCCTCAACACTCTTCGGAGGCGTTGGTCCATTACCCAAAACTGTAGCTGGTGTTTGCGGGCTACCTCCAATGCCTCGTCCAAACCTTGACGCAGTAAATCACTGTCTACAAAACCAGTCCAGGTCAGTTGAATAATTTTTTTATCGAGGGCATACTGAATATTAATAAATTCGTTCTGAAAGTAGGTTTTCATAGTAAATCTACATTTTATAGGCATTTGCTTACATGTTTACGAAAAAGCAAAGTTGCTTGGTTGAATAAAATGTGCTTTTTTACTAAAAAATCACATATGTATTTCTAGGGTATAATTCACAGAAACTTTCCGCTCTTAATTGGAGTAGTAAAAAGTATGAAAAAAATAATAAAGTGGGGCTTTTTTTCATTTTTGGCCATTATAATTTCAAGCAGCTTACAAGCACATCAAAGTAAAAATGGATTACGACACATTGATCTAAACAACAATATTAACTCATCTAATGCCGAAACCATTTTTGTTCACCGAGGTGAACAAGTCAAAGTAAAATTTGAAGAGAAACAGGCCGTATATCAAATACGGATTCATAATCCGGTAGGAAGAGTCATTGGAAGGTTTAAAACTGCCAATAATGAGTTTATAGTAGAGACCAAGTCTTGGCGGGCGGGGATCTATTTTATTGTGATCAGTCAAAACGGAAAATACAAAGAAAGAAAAAAGGTGGTGGTAAGCTAACCCCTTGATATTCTCTCACGAAAAATTTACACAAGAAAGCTTGTTTCCCAAATCGGGGAACAAGCTTTTTTGCTTCAGCATTTCATAGAATTTGCCAAAAATCAAGCCTCTCTACAGTTTTTTTTGTAAATTCGTATTACTTAAAATTGGACACAAGGTGTACATCTCCTCAGATGTACACCTTATTTTTTCTGACACTAAATTGGATCTGGAATGTTTAATTTCGACGGGGTTAGTTTACAACACATTGTAGTACACAATGTAGGAAATAAATCAAAAGAAGAAGGCTCGCAGTTTTCTAATGGGTTGATGCGTTTGGAGGATGATTTTATCAAAGATTTATTACTCAAATATTTCTTATCTTCTTTCAAGGGGGATGCTTTTTATCAGTTTACCCACGATAGTGACGTCAACCTAAACGAAGTGTATCATTATGTAGACCAAATTTTTGAAAACCCCGACCAATTTTACGACCAATCAGTCAATATTGCCAAGCACTTGTACGAGGCTTCTACCCACAATAAAATCAAAGGCGGGGAGTTTTATGTAGCTTATTTTACCGATATCATCATTGAGGACGAACTTGCCAATGCAATAGGGCTGTTCAAGTCAGAAAATAAGGATACCTACCTGAGAGTATACCAGCAAAACAACAACTTTAATATTGACTATGCCGATGGCATCAATATCAATAAACTGGACAAGGGTTGTTTGATTTTTAATACCGAAAAAGAGCACGGCTACAAAGTATGTATCATCGACAACTTAAACAAAAGTAATCAAGCCCACTACTGGCGTGATGATTTTTTGAGACTTAAGGCGTACGAAAACAATTTTTATCATACTCAAAATTACCTGACCATGTGTAAAGACTTTGTACAAGAGGTATTTAATGATGAAAATGAGGTAGAAAAACCGGATCAGATTGCCCTATTGAATAAGTCGGTGGAATATTTCAAAGAAAAAGAGGTCTTTAATGAAAATGAGTTTGAGCAAGAGGTCATGCAAAAACCAGAGGTGGTAGAGGCTTTTCGAGAATATAAACATCAATACCAGGAACAGCTCAAGGAAGAAGGGAATACAGATGTCAAGTTTGAGGAGTTTGAGATTTCTTCTAATGCGGTGAAAGATTCCAAGAAGTTTTTCCGAAGTGTACTCAAGCTAGATAAAAATTTCAGTGTATACATCCACGGCAACCGAGATTATGTAGTTAAAGGGTTTGACCAGGAGCGACAAATGAATTTTTATCAGTTTTTTTATAACGAGGAGGAAAGTAAGTAAAAGTTTTCATCCTGATAAATAGGCTAATTCTAATCCTGACAGGTTTTTGAAACCTGTCAGGATTGGTCAGCACTAGTCATGAACTTTGTATACTAAAACCTCATTTATTCACTAGCTTACTTTCAATCCAAACATTCAGGCTTTCGTTGTCATCATCCTTAACTCCTAAAAATTCTTTTGACGCCCTGTAATCGTGTTGAGGTTTGACATGTTGCTTACCAGGATCATCATACCCAATGGGCAAACAATATCCATTTCCGTAAGTCATTTCTATGTTAACCCCTACTTCAGCCCATATATCTACTCCATGAAAATACGCAGTCTTTAAATTCTTCTTCACTACCAGTGCAGCATCATAAAATTCATTATTGATCACCTTGCTTGCGTGCAAGTCTCCCCCAACCACGACTAATTTTCCGTAGTAGTTAGAGAAAAAATCACAAGTCACCTGATTGGCTACAAAAAGTGTCCCACCCTCACCAATTTCATTTGCCGCATCTAACCATTCTGCGCTGATGCTCCCCATCACCAATAAATTCATTGCTTTAAACCTCAACGTTCCTTTTTGTTCAATATCACCTACAAATATTTGAAATTCGTCGAGAGCATGGGCATAGTCCACCGTTCCAAACCATTGTTCAGGTTCAAAACCAAGTTTGGCCAACTCTTCTACAAACTTTTTTCTAGAGACATTCACAAAGGTGTTTGGGGTTGCTTTGGCAATGGGTTCATTAAATAAGTCATCGCTGACTTCCTTGGTTACTGCTTCTTTCTTTTTAGGTTCTCTTTTTTTAGGTTCTTTTTTTGGGGGCGCTTTCGTACGTTTAAACAAGTTGAATTTTCTCATTGAATATTTTTTAGGCCAATCAAAAATAATGTTTATAAGCTTTCCCAAAACCTGATTGTCACTTTTGAGAATGCAAAAGGAAAGAAGAAAATCATCAAACTTACAGGTGCTAAAGAACAAAACCGAAAGCAATGCCACTGATCACTTTCGGTTTTGGATTTATATTTCGAGAAACTTAAAACCGTTTCTTGAAAAACTTCATTGTTTTAGCATAGGCATCTTTGGCTGCTTTCTTTACGTAGCTTTTGCTACTTGGGTTGGCAAATGCATGGCCCGCATCGTATTGGTGTACTTTT
Source organism: uncultured Cytophagaceae bacterium (assembly GCA_937899305.1). Lineage (GTDB taxonomy): Bacteria > Bacteroidota > Bacteroidia > Cytophagales > Microscillaceae > Microscilla. The sequence continues at coordinate 1,219 of CALDJV010000148.1, read as the reverse complement.
ACTTTTTTACCCACATTTTTCATTCGTTGCTCAAAGGCATCGACTACTTTAGGGGTAATCCAGCGATCTTTTTTAGCAAAAATTCCCAAGACATCTGCCTTGAGCATTTTCAAACGACTTTCGTCTTTTTCGGGCATTCCATAATACATGACACAACCAATGCCTTGGTCTCCTGCCAAGATAGAAGATTGCAACGACCAACCTCCCCCAAAACACCAGCCAATGGTTCCAATTTTGGCTTTTCCGCTTTTTGATTTTTCATTCGCCATTTTGATGGCTCCATTGATAATGGCAGCAGCTCGGGCAGGCTTGGTACCACGCATATATTTCCCGGCATTTTCGCGGGTGGTGGCTACTTTACCGTCGTATAGATCCAGCGCTATCACATTGACTTTCATCTTTTTAAGGTCCTTGAACAATTGATCTGCTTCTTTTTTTACGTTATCGTTCAGTCCCCACCACTCATGAATTACAAATAGGTATTTATTACTTTTGCGATTGGCCATATTGACGTAGGCTTTGGCTTTTTGACCATCAGGAGTAGCATATTCCACTACTTTGCCAACATAAGCGTGTCCTTTAACGGTGGTTGGTAGGTCGTGGCTGTTCACAAATGCCTCATCAGATGTAAGCTCGGCAAAATCTTCGATGGCCGTATAAGGGTTATCAGCTTCGTCTACGTAACAACAAGCCAACCGAGCTTTGCTTTGCTTGGTTTGGGTACTGATGACGGTAAAGGCCATCATACTGGCCACGGCCACAATAAAAACGATTAATTTCAATAGTTTGGAGTTGTGTTGCATTGTTTTTAGGGTTTAGTAATCAACTTGACTCTGTAGCCCAAAATACACTGATTTAGCCAAAACTTGAGTTATTGAAATGTTAGCTTTTTTAGTAACGAAGTCAGTTGAAAAGATGATTTTGCTACCAATAAAAAAACACCCCAAAAATTGAGGTGTCTTTTCTGTATTTATTTGAGAATTATTGAAAAAAGGTCTTGTCCCTTTGCTTAGTAAAACTACAAAAATAACTTCATCCATTTAGCTAATCTCTGGCCGCTATACTTCGTCAAAAAATGGGGCGAATAGCGCTGCTATTAGCCAATTTTTTAGACTTGTCTAGCACCAAGATATTGCACTAAATTTGGATTAGTTTATTTTTTCCGTTTTACTTAGGGATGAAACAAAAATAAGTTTCCCAATTTATGTTTCTAATTTGT
>CALDJV010000147.1 GCA_937899305.1 uncultured Cytophagaceae bacterium | reverse complement strand
CTTTTACAAACATTCAATGAACTTTCCCTAAATTTTTTTAGGGTGGTTTTAAAGTCCAACCATAAAAAAGCGACGACCCAAGATAATACCAGTGTTTTTGTTACGGATCACTTTCCATTCTTTCGAGTACAAGTATCCTCCTACCAATACTTCCTCCCAACGCTTTCTTTTCAGAAATACTTTGGTGGCTTCCATTGATTTAGCCAGTAATTTCGCGTTTTTCATACCTTCTTTGGGCAATTCCATTTTAGCGATGTCTTTCAGGTCAATGGCTCTACGTATTTTACACGTTTTTTGTAAGGCATCTACTACCATTTTGATGGCTTTTTCTTTGTTCATAGCGGCTACTTTGCCTTTGTCTTGTGATAAAAATACCACCCCAGCTTTTTTTGTCTGATCTTTTTCTACGAAGGCTATTTTATCACAATTTACTCTTTTATTGCCTTGAGCACTGCAAAGCAAAATAGAACCATCGGGGTAATAATACATATCGCCCGACCCATAATATGCTTTAAAAGGAAGGGTGAGGTTACCTTTGTAGTTGGTTGCTTCACGCTCCCTTTTAAAATAATAAGTAAAACTTCGTGAGCCTCTGAGTCTTATCTCAAACTGATCTTTGCTGGCATTGTATTGCACCTTGGCTTTTTTGCTGGTACCCTTGGTAGTAAAGGCGTAAAACTTCCCTGATTTTTGGGCAAATGCAGGAGTAATGAACATGCAGGCCACAATCGAAATGAATAAATAACTAAGTGTTTTTTTCATAATTGTCAAATAGTTTAATTGTAATAAAGATGATCACGCTCGATGGTGTCTCAAAAGCTAGTACTTACTTGCCGACGAATGCGTGATAATATGTAATGATTCAAAGGTAGGTATTGGAATAAAGGCGCGCTGGCTTGTTGAACCAATGGTATGTTGTGGGGGAGGAATGGTGTAGGCTAGTGATCAAACGGGTATAGAGTAGTGGGTACATTCGCATTTTGGGTGCTTGATAAGGGGAATGAAGCAACCAAAAAGAACGGGCCTATGAATGGCCCGTTCCAATGAATAAAACAGTGGGGTGAATACAGGTTTTACAATCCCTATTTTACTTTGCTTGTCCTTTTGCGAAAGCATACGAACGACCTAAAATAAACTTTGCTGCGTTCAGTTCTTCTTGATCTCTTGGGGCATACATCATGATGATGTTGGGAGGGAGAAAGCCTCGTTTGATGAGTGGGTGCCATTCGCCCCAACCTCTCGCGATGATGACTTCGGCCTCTGATTGGGGAAGGCCCAAATGCATGCTATAATCTGGGTGAGGGTGAAAATGGGCGAATTCGGTTCCTACCATAAAAGCATTGCAACTATCACAGGTGTGGGCATCATCCATACACATCGCAACAGCACCTGGTACGGAAATGGCGCTGGGCTGCCGCTCGATGTGACTTAGGGTAAAAGCCCAATCCATCAAGGCTTTGATATGTGACAGGTCCTCTGGTTGTTGGGTTAGCTGGGTATGTGGATTGGTATTGGTGGTTTCGGGACGGCCTCCATTTCTGCTTGGAAGGCTATCCAGGGTTATTTGAGTATTCATATTGTTGTCTTTTTTACGGTTTAAAAATATAGTAGTGAAGCGGAAGATGATTAAGAAAATATAAAACAGAAAAAGATGCCTAGCGACGAAGCGGTTTTACATTGTAGTCCATATCTACTGGCTCAGGACCTTTGATGGGACCAATCAGGTGCAACATTTGCATCCGAAACCGTTCAACAATGTCGCGCTTGAGCAACCAGCGATGGAAGTCGGCAGGAGAGGTATTGTGATGATGCACTGATTTATACCCCCCAGGTGCTTCTACGTCTCGACGTACCGGAAACTGCAACCACTTGCTTTGAAACTCCTTCGAAAGCATCCAATTGAGGTAAAGTTTTGCCGCGGCTTTGTGTTTGGCTTGTTTGGGAATGCCCGCTCCTTGAAACCAAGTCAGAAAATAATCATTTTTGGGTAACATAAAACGGGTTTTGCTGCCGGGCCTGGACTCAAATGCCCAAAATGTTGTAAAGCTTGCGGCATACCAACCTTTATTGATGGCCACATAGGGCATGGCCGTACCACGAACCCAAACTGGTTTGGTGGCCACGAGCTTTTCCAGATACTTCCAGCCATATTTTTCTTTCAGGTTCCAAAATTGGTACAATACGGCATCGTCGCTGTGCGGATAGGTTAGAATGACCTTGCCTTTGAGGGCCGGATCGAGGTAGTCCATGGCATCACGAGGAGCCTTGCCTTTGCCGATCAGACTGGTGTTGACATAATTGCTAAATGTAACTCCATACAGGCCAGTCCATCGACCGTGAGGATCTTTGTAATCAGGAAATACCTTGTCCCAGTTTTTGGGCTTATAAGTATCCAGCAAACCTTGTTCGGTGTAATAAGTAAAACGGTGCAAAGTCTGAAACTGAATGACATCAGGTATGTTGGTTTGGCCACCCGCCGAACGCGCATTGTCGTAGCGTGGTGCGTGATTGATGCTCAAGTCGACGGTGTGAATGACTTTGAGTTTTGGAAACCGTTTTTTAAACATGTCTAGATAGTAGTCTATTTGGTCGGGTTTGTCACCACCCGCTCGCAGAACAAAAGTGCCTCCTTCTTTGAGCGCAGCAGCATAGAGTTCGTCCAACGACCTGGTTTCTATATCAGAAGCCGTAGATCCTTGAGCAAAGGACACCAAAGTAGATGTGATGGCCAAAAGAACAACTAAAGTAAAGGTTTGGAGTATTTTCATTGTTTTGTTCGTTTAAAGTGTTTTGCATATTTTAAAGGGTGAATTAATCTTGCTTAAGCACTGCAATATCTTTGAATTAAGCCGTCAACCTATCAGTGTATATGCTATAATACACACGAGTTATATTTTTCCCTTGTATAGGGCAATGATCAATGAGTATAAGTTGTAACTATTGATAATCAGAATTTTAATTAAGGTGTAGGTATTTGTTGACCGCCTTTCAATTGAACCAGGTTAAGCATGATTCACGAGATTGATTGACCTCTAGAAATCAAGGTATTTGAATACTTATCTTGCAAGATATGGATACAATAAAAGGCATTGTTGATCAATGCTTTATTGTACAAAACAAAGGTCGGTAATGTTGGATAGGAAAAAATTAAAGTAGTTTAAGAAATCAAATCACTTTTTCTTTTTGCTACGGATCATACTCAAAAATTCGGGAGTAATGCCTAAATAGCTCGCAATGTGTTTTAGGGAAATGCGTTGAGATAGGTTGGGGTATTCCTTCAAAAAAATACCGTAACGTTCTTCGGCAGTCAATGACAGGCTTTGCACGATCCGATTTTGCTGGGAAAACATCGCGTTGCGGAACAAAATACTCAGGTAGTTTACAAATTCGGGTACTTCTTGGACCAAAACCTGCCACTTGGCCTGACTGATCGACAGTACAACGGTATTTTCTAAGGCTTGAATGTTATGGATGGCCAGGGTATGGTTCAGAAAACTTTGTAAATCTCCAAACCACCAGTTTTCTGCGGCAAAAGAGAGGTTGTGTTCTACTCCGTTCAAATCAGATACATAAGTTCTTACACATCCGCTCAAAGTAAAAAATACCTCATGGGCATAATGATCGACATAGAGCAAATGCTCTTTTTTCGAAAACTGCTTTTTGACCAGTTTATTCAGTACAGTTTCCAGTTGTTGATCCGAAATTGATATCAAGCTCTTGATGTGTGAGATTAATTTGTCCATTCTACTGTATGTCCCTCTTGGTTGACCTAACTCTAAGTAAAACGGAAAAAATAAACTAATCCAAATTTAGTGCAATATCTTGGCGCTAGACAAGTCTAAAAAATTGGCTAATAGCAGCGCTATTCGCTCTATTTTTTGACGAAGTATAGCGGCCAGAGATCAGCTCAATGGATTAAGTTATTTTTGTAGTTTTACTAAGGCGCCAATTTATTAAAAAAAATGAACATACAAGTTTGGACAATAAACACTTGGGCGAGAAAACAGCTGTAGTATTTTACTCGATTGCCTCTGGCCCAAGTCTAACCAAGCAAATCAAAGTCTCATGTTGCATTGAGGCAATAATTTTTTGAGTTTGTCTTTCTCTATGTCTTTTAACATCCAAAATTCATTACCCAGCAGATCGAGGTATTTCAACGATTTTAATTGACTGATTTCGGAAGGCAAGCTTTTCAAGTGATTGTTTATCAAGTTTAAATGCTTCAACTGGGTTATTTTGCCAATACTCGCGGGCAAATTGGTCAAAAGATTTTTGCTCATCATCAAGCTTCTCAATTGAGGGAGTTGAATCAACGCAGCAGGAAACTGGGCAATTTTGTTGTTGCTGATCCATACCCTTTGTAGTTTGGTAAGCAACGCCATTTCTTTGGGGAGTTGTTGAATATTGTTTTTTTCAAGCCACAAATCCTTGAGATGCTTTAATTTACCCAGGTAAGGAGACACTTGCTGGTATTGGTTGTAGCCTAGATTCAATGCTTCCAGGTTGGTGAGTTCAAAAAACTCAGGGGGTAAGTAACTAATTTTATTTACACTGAGTACGACGCTTTTTAGCTTTTTCAAATTTTTGATTTCGCTAGGGATGGTTTGCAATTGATTGCTACCAAGATCCAGTTCTTCCAAAGCAGAGAGCTTGGTCAAGGCCAGCGGCATTTTTTTGAGTTGAGTATTTCGAAGGTTTAAAATGCGTAAATTTTGTAGTTGCGCCATATCTTTTGGTACATCAGCCAATGGATTATAGCTCAAGTCTAGTTTTTCTAGTTTGGTCAGTTGAAGTATGACGGCCGGAAATCGGTGTAACTGATTGCGAAACATATCGAGGTGTTGCAAATTATGGAAACCTTTCAACGACTTTGGTAATTTTTTGATGGCATTGCCAGACAAATTGAGGGTTTTCAAGGCGGGTAAAGGTGCCACCGCTGGGATGTATTTCAACTGGTTTTTGCTCAAATCAATGGTCTCTAACTTGGATAAATCCTGTATGATAGCAGGCCATTGAAGCATCAAGTTACGGTTTAGGTTGAGTGTTGTCAGGTTTTGCAACCCCGCAATGGCCTTGGGTAGTTTCTTGAAAAGGTTTCCTTCCAGGTTTAAAAACGTGAGCTTTTTGAATTTTATAATTTTTGTAGGAATGGATGTTCTATTGGCAAAAGTCAGCTCAAAATGGGCCAAATCGGGCAAGTCAAAAAACGAGTCCGGGAATTTTTTGATGATATAACCGGCTAATTTCAGGTGCTTCAGTTTTTTTAGTAAACCAATTTCTTGGGGAATGATCAGTTCTTGGCCGCTTTTAAATTTTGAAGGAGGATATTGTAAGAGGGCTAAATGAATTTGAGGGGAATTGGATAAAACCAGTTTCTCTAGGTGCTTGAGTTGACCAATTTGAGCTGGAATTTCCTGATTATTTACTCCAAACAGAGCAAGTGAGCGTAGATTAGGAAACTGAAACACTTCGATTGGAAAGTTCTTCTTGGAGCCAGTCAAGCGCAATTGAAGGTCGTATACTTCATTGGGGTTTTGGAGTGCTTGTTTTAAATTATAGAAAGTATGCAGGTTTACAAGTTTCGTATCAACGTTTTGCCCGATTGATGGCAGCATCCATCCAACAATTAGAACAACCGCCCACAATATGTTTTTCATCATTTCTTTTTGGTTTAATCCAGGTTTCTGAATACTAGACCAACCCATTGATAAAAAGGAGTAGGGGAGCCGAAAAATTAGTGGTGTTTTGTTTAAACCACCATCAATACTATATTGAAAACTTGGTAAAACTTTAAAAATGTTATTTTTGTATTTTTTATTTTC
>CALDJV010000146.1 GCA_937899305.1 uncultured Cytophagaceae bacterium | reverse complement strand
GCTATTTTTTAAGGAAGCATGGCGAGTAAAATTGAAGCGAAAACCGACAATTATTGCGCAACTGTTACTTAACAGGTGACTATGCAAGCTAATGGCTTGCTTATTATCATTGCTCAACCCCATCTGTATACTTTGTTACACATTCATTAATTTATGGTTTTAATTTTAAGCAGTGCAGGCGATTTATCTACTGAGTTGGTCATGGATTGGCTGCGTCATTACCAGCATCCATTTATTCGGATAAACTCTCACGACTTATTGGATAAGGCTTTTTCTATGGCATTGTCTCCCGCCCAACTTACCATCGACTCAAAGGTTATCAAGGTGGCACAAATCAATGCGGTTTGGTTTCGGAAATTTGGCTTTTTCAAAAAATCAAAGTATTACCAACACAAAGTTCAACATCTGGAAAAAGGGGCCACTACTCAAATACACAGCGAATATCAGGCATTGTTGAGAGGATTTACCGCTTTGTTTCAAGATAAATACTGGCTTAACTCTCCCCAAACAGTGGCCATTAATAAAATTCAAGCTCTAAACATGGCCCTTAAGTGTGGCTTAAACACTCCTGCTACCTATGTGGTCAATACTCGTCAACAAGTAGAAACTCTGGCCTCAAAGCATTCATTGATTTCTAAATCGGTTTATGAACCCTTTTTTCTCAATACCTCAAAGGGTACTTACTCTATGTATACCAAAGAAATCACTCAAGAGGTCGCAGGAGCTTTGCCCCAACATTTTTACCCTTCGTTGGTACAAAGCAAAATAGAAAAAATGTACGAGTTGAGGGTGTTTTACCTGGAAGGAGATTTTTATGCGATGGCTATTTTTTCACAGCAAGATACCCAAACGGCCTTGGACTTTCGGCAATATAATCATAAAGTACCCAATCGAAAAGCACCTTATTGTTTGCCTCCAACACTCAAAGAGCGTTTGCACCAACTCATGCAAAAACTTGAGATCAATTGTGGGTCGATTGATATTATCAGGGGAGTTGATCAGCAATATTATTTTTTAGAAATAAACCCTGTAGGTCAATTTGGCATGACCTCTATTCCTTGTAACTACGATTTACACCAAATAGTCGCTCAACACCTTCTCAATAAAGATTTAACTCATGGAACAACTAATTAAACACATTACTAAAGAACAGCAAGCATCCTACTCTATCAATTTTCTGTTAGCAGAACTGCATGAAGTAGATAACTTTGAAGAAGAGGAAGAACTCATTATTGAGGACCCTGAGTCACCTCAATATAACACCCATCAATTGGACACTTTTAGCTTTTATAAACCAATTTCGTCCACTTTAAGTCATCAAAACATTCAAGCCCTAAAGGAGGTTAATTTATGAAAGATTATTTTGTATTATTTGCTTGCTGTATCCCTGTGAAAGGTGCTACTAGAAGCACTATTTGTGACTTACAAAGAAATTCGTTTGAACTGATACCTAATACCTTATATGAGATATTGACCGAACAAGAAGACAAATCTATACCCGAAATATACGAAGCTTACAACCAAGAATACAATCAAGAGATCAAAGAGTATCTTGACTTTCTGGTTAGTAAAAACTATGGCTTCTATAGTCAAGAATCCCAAAAATTCCCCAAAATATCACTCCATTGGAAAAACCCACTTAAGATTACCAATGCTTTGTTAGACTTTGATGCCCAAAGTACTCATGAATTAGCCAACATTATCACTCAATTATCTGCGCTGTACTGCCCTGCTGTAGAGCTACGTTTTTTCTATTCATTGGATTTGGAAAAACTGCACGAGGTCATTCAAACCTTTAATAATACTCCTATAAGAAGTTTGCAACTTACTGTGGGTTATCACCCTGACTTCACCCACCATAACCTATCTATGACTATGGGTAAAAACCGTCGAGTACAAGAGGTAATTATCCACTCTACACCACAAATAGACGAAATAGTTCAGCACGATTCAGATGAAGCCGTCATTTATACCTCTCAAAAAATTGATTCTGAGGCTTGTTGCGGCCATGTTGCCCCATTCTATTTCACCTCTAATATTTCTAAGTTTACTGAAGCTCAACACTTTAATAGTTGTTTGAATCGTAAAATAAGTGTTGATAAACGAGGCTACATCAAAAACTGCCCTTCTATGACTAAAACTTTTGGTCATATCGATGACACTCCACTAAAACAAGTCATAGAAAATACGGCTTTTCAAAAACTTTGGCAAGTTACTAAAGATAAAGTCCTTACTTGCCAAGATTGTGAATTCAGATACATTTGTCATGACTGTCGGGCTTATGTGGCCGATCCTGACAATGCATTATCTAAACCTGCCAAGTGTAACTACAATCCCTATGAAGCGCGCTGGGAAAACGAAGCCATTGCTACTTTCTAGCTCTCCATTACACACAATAATATAAGGTATAGATCACCTCGTCAAACATTCAAACCCCAATCGAGTTTTCTTTTGAGGTGATCTTCTTTTAATCTGAATGATTATTTATGTCGTACTTTTTTCCATAATTTTGTCTGACTCCACGTATAGAAATAGGTGACTTAGTAACATTCAAAATAAGTGTCCGGTTTTCAGAAAAAGTTTGTTTCCGACAACATCCAGTGAATGTTGGGCGAGCCTGAGCGACGGACTTACAAAATCGGCTAATAGCAGGGCTATTCGGCTATTTTTTAAGGAAGCATGACGAGCAAAATTAAAATGAAAACCGACAATTATTGCGCAACTGTTACTTAGTCAAAAACAACATTTTGCATTATTTGAATAACTACGATATTACTCCTATGTGTTTATACAAGAAATACCTTATTGCTGCTTTTGTATGCTCACTTGCTTTAGGGTGCCTTGCTCCGACGAAAGTCCTGGCTCAAACCCCCAATGATACTACCCAAGCTCTGGAAACAGATAGTATCCCCGAAATAGATATGGATACTGAAGAAGACGAACTCTTGGGTATCAAGAAAAAACGCCGCAAAAAGAAGAAAAAACGAGACAAAAAACGTTGGTTTGGTTTTACTACCAAAAAGACTTATCTCCGAAATCGCAACCGAAAGACTGACCTAGAAATTATTCGTTATTTAAGCGAATGGCCGGACCTAGACGATGACCGGGACAAATACGTACAAGAAATCTATTATTATGATGTAAAACGTCGTCGGATAAGAAGTGATACCTGGCAAAAAATCAAGGCACGTAGACGTAAAGGAAACAAACTGTATTTGTTGCATGGACTGTACCGCAAACAACGCAATCGAAAGCTCATTGAGAAGGGGTACTTTTATATGGGCATGAAGCACAAGATCTGGGAGACGTTCGACAAAAACTATATTTTGCTTACAAAACAAAAATACGAAAAAGGCTGGCTACGTGATTCTAAGTTTAAGTACTTTGATGGTAATGGAAAAAAACTCAAAGAGGTAGTGCAAATACATCACAAAACCAAGCACGGAAAATATTATGCCTTCTTCAATAACGGGCGTATTGCGGTCAAGGGGGAGTATGAATATGATAAGAAAGTAAAGCGCTGGACGCATTACTATAAATGGGGCAATCGCAAAAAAATGGTTCAATACCCTACTCGTTTTTACCAGAAAAGCTATGGAGACCACGAAACCCCTTATGATTTGTATCGCTGGAATAAACGAGGAAAGCAAACCTACGATTATACCCGTAATCGCAAAGGCAAAAAATAGCTAAGAAAGTTTTTATGTAGCATCTATTCATACAAAAAGCCAGTCATATGACTGGCTTTTTCGTTTTCAAACAACTATTATAAAATGCTTAGTGAGTTAAACTAAAAGCAATGATTCAAATTTTGAATAAAGTTTAGCATCATCTCTTTGGCTGGCTTTTTCCAGCCTTGTAATGTTGGTAGTCATTTGCATTGATCAAATAACTACTACAAGAAATGACTATAATTCACTTTTATGGGATGCATTGAGGTTTCATCAGGACTTTAGGACCTGAGAAAATCAACGATGCAAAATTAAATGATAGGTATGGGTAAGGTTGGGAAATAGTGGGTAATAACGAGTAATTTATCTCTTGCTTTTGTACAAGTTGTGTGAGCCTGATGTGGTTAGTTAGTTTGTGATCATGTTAAAATATGTAATGCCAATTGAACACACAACTTGTTTGTAGGGCTGATTGATATTAAAAGCCCTTCCTATGACTTTGGATTTAATTTAACTGACCGGGCATTCCGAGCTTCTCATAAATCTCTTTCTGCTCTTTAGGAGAAACCAACCGATGTTTCAGTTGAATATTCTCTTGTTTTAGCCAGTTATACAAAGTCTTGCGACAAACGCCGTATTCTTCGGCGATTTGTTGCCGGCTTTTTACTCTATGCATAAGCACCAGATGTTAAGGGTTAGTGTAATAATTACTATGTAAAAGTATGAAAATTATGGGTATCATAAAACCCCTTCCACCAATCTTGACAATAATCATCAAAGATTGTTCAACAAGCTTTAATTCGCTATAAATCAATAGTATATACTCAAACCTGAGCCAATCAACGATGTTGAAAGATTATAATTTGACTCAAAAAAAAATATAATTAAACAAAGATATTTCTCCAAAATAACGACAAATAAACTCAAAGTGTTTACATAATATACCAAATATTTCAGCAGTAATCACCGAAACATATTAAATAATCACGTAGTTCAGAAACTGGTTACAATCATATTATCACTATTTATTGGTGTCTTTTTTTATAATAGGAATATTGTATCCAAAACAATATTTTCGTCATTCAATTTAATTATTGATCACTTTATTCGCTACCCTATTTCTGTTTCTATATGGTTCACTTGTCGGTTTTGGGGCTCATTACCATTATTCTTTTGTTTGTTGCCGTACTTTTCTCTTTCTTCTCATTTACAGTCAAAACCCAGAACAAAACGCCCAATATCCTCATTGCTTTGTACCTTTTGGTAGTAGCAGTCGAGGTTAGTTTTTTTGTGTATGCAGGCCAAATAAAACTTCCACTCGTAATTCATAAACTACGCGACGACATAGGCTACTTCAAAAGCCCTTTGTTGTATCTATTTTTTCTGTCTATCATTTATTCCAACTTTCAGTTAAAGTGGGCTGATTTATTTCACGTTATTCCTTTTGTAGTGGTGGGCATCTTATTTGTGCCTAGGTTTTACGCCGTTGACGAGCCATTGCGTCAGCAATTTGTACAGACGTATATTTCTCAACCCGAAGCACTATTTTCAGCCATATTCGCCCATATTCAGCACGCTTTTTATCTTTCGCTGATTTTCCTGGCTTTAAAAAAATACCAACAGATCATTCATGAAAACTATTCAAACGATCAAGAATTCAGTTATCGCTGGTTGTTCCGAATGGCCCTATTTTTAACCGTTATTTTTCTCCTCACGGTATTCAAAAATGTATATAAACACACCGGAACCAACTTAGTAGTTCTAAACAATATCAGAGCAGTATTGATGCTGTCGCTCTTGTTTTTTTTGTATTGGATCGTGATCAATGCCCTGTATTACCCTCAGTTATTTCGTGGAATATCGATTAATTATAGAGTTCAAAACAAAATGAGAATTTTTTCAACTAGCGATATAGTAGTATAACTACCTGTAAAGCAATGTGTTATGCTACTTTTTTGCATTTTGAGTTCAAAACAAAATGGGAATATTTTCTTTAATTCACTTTAATTTGACTTTAATTTTCCGCGACATGGTGAATTAAAGTTTTAATTTTCTATCACATTTTTTCTATTCTCACTAATTGTATGAGTACAAATTAAACATAAACTCGAGTTTTGCTTGATACCTTGTTCAAAAAATTCCCATTTTGTTTTG
>CALDJV010000145.1 GCA_937899305.1 uncultured Cytophagaceae bacterium | reverse complement strand
TGAATTATTTAAGAAACAATTAGATCAATAATACTTTTACCAAGTTTTCAAAACATTGGGTTATAACTATACTGTACTAAGTTCTATATATCTGGTTTTGCGCATTCATCTCAAAACCATCAATATCATGGTCTTCATCCTCCACAAGATGATGATAAATTCTACTTGATATTTGTAAAATATTCAATGTGTTTTCGCTGAAAAAATCAACGCATATATTTTAGATTTGTAACTGTTTTTAAACTTAACTAATAAATTATGAGAAATCTCTATGTTGCTTTTGTATTGGTTTTATTTGCACAAATAACCTTCGCACAAAGCAAGAGTTATACGATCAAAGAATATGTAGAACAAACGAATTTCAACACGGTAAGTTTTTCGCCTGATGGTCATTATTTGGTACTAGTAACACGAAAGAATAACTTAAAAAAAGATAAAGTAGTCTATCAAATGTGGCGAATCACCTTAGATAAGGCTGGAAACAAACAAGAGATGGTACCATTAACTGGTGTTGCCACTAGTTCTTTCTATGATTTACAATGGTCTTCGGATAGTCGGTATTTGACCTTTCGTTCAGCTCGTGAAAAAAAATCCCATTTATATAAATTGGATATGCGAGGAGGAGAAGCAGTCAAATTAAGTACAGATAAGGTATTTAAAAATTACCTGACCAGTTACAATTGGATTCCCAACCAAAAATTCCTGCTGATATCTATTAGTCAAACGAAAGAAAACAAACAAGCTCAAAAAGCTGAAGCACTATATGGAAAAACGCGCAGATTTACCAACTCGTTTCCTACTTATCAGACGGTGTTTTATAAATTAAATACCACAGATAACTCTCTCGATTCTCTGTTTAGTGTAGATAAATATGCTTATTCGATGATGCTCTCACCAAATGGAAAAACCATCATTTACGCTACTTATAAAATTTATAACCGAGGGTTTTCAGATTACAAAAAAGATCAAATTAGATATTATCAACAAAACCTCAACTCACTAAAAACAACTCCACAACAACTTCCTAAAAACTATTCACCCTTTCATTGGAGAGAAAATAATAAGGACGTTTTTGCTTGGTATAACAAAAGCTCTAAAGGTCCAGCCATTACCCAGAACAAGTTATATATGTTGTCAGGAAATGGGACAAAAATCACCAACTTAACCCCTCAATTTGAAGGTCATTATCGAGACGCCATTCCTTTAAAAAACGATAAACTATTAGCCATTGGGGACTTGTCTACCTCAAGGAATATATATCTAATTGATGCTTTGAAACACAAAATTCGGCCTCTTACTGATTTTAAAGGAGTAGTGACCAATTTAGCCAAATCTAAGGACAATCAACTCTTGGCTTTTGTTTTAACAACCAAAGATAACTTTAAAGAAGTCTATCTGGCCAAGGGCTTACCAGGTTTAAAGGCAGCCAAAAGAGTAACCAACTTTAATAAAAAATTCTCGAGATTTCCTAAGCCAACTATTGAAACAATTTCCTGGGATAATGGCGAAGGAGACAAGATTGAAGGGGTACTGATGTGGCCTCCTAATGCAAAAAGCAAAAAAAATCTCCCCTTGGTAGTTGATATACACGGGGGGCCTTGGAGTGCTCGCTACGAAACTGTCACAATCCCTTTCAATAGTGGTATCTATTATAATTATGCTAGTTATTTAGCCATGAATGGATACTTGGTTTTTCTTCCGAATTATCGTGGAGGGGTAGGACGTGGTGATAAATTTTTAACCGACTTAAATGGGTATTCTATTTCAAGGCCCTGTACAGACATCCTCACTGGAGTAGACTTTATTGTAAAAAAAGGATGGGTAGATGCCAATAGAATGGCAGTAATGGGTATCAGCTATGGTGGACTACTTACGAATGCAATTATTTCAAGAACAAATCAATTTAAAGTAGCGTTGAGCACTGCTGGTAGCTGGAATACCATTTCTTATTTTGGCTCATCTGATAATCTTTCTCAGACAGGAATTAGATATAATGGAAAGTTACCTTGGATGGATTTAACCACATATTGGCGAGAAAGTCCAATTTCTGGTGCTGCAAAAATCAAAACTCCCACGCTCATTATGTTTGGGGAAAAAGACCGACGAGTTCCAACCTCACAAGGCTATGAAATGTTTAGGGCATTGTACAGCCAAAACGTACCATGTGAGTTGGTTTTATTTCCTAAAGAAGGACATTTCTGGCGAACTCCTTCCAATCAGCTTACAAAAATCAAAATAGAATTGAATTGGCTCAACCACTACTTAAAAGGAACGCCGTTAATTAAATAGCAGTTAAAATTATCCAGATTTGATTGCCTAGAGCCCATCAAAGGCTTTAGGCCAGTGTCATCAAGTTAGTAAAAAACATTCATCTATGAACACCCCCAATTCGGTGATCTTACCGAAGAGAGACCACCGAATTGGGGGTATTTTTTTGAAACGGCTTAAAACTTTGATACTCGTCGTCAATAAAATTAACCCAACTTCATAGGCAATTCCCTCAAACGTTTACCAGTGAGCCTAAATACCGCATTTCCAATGGCAGCACCAATCGGCCCGAGGGGGGGTTCGCCTACCCCACTGGGTTTGGGGCCACTTTCCAGAATGACCGTCTCGATTTCTTCAGGCGCATGCCGCATCAAGGCCATTTGGTAAGGCCCATAAATAATGGGGCCTACTGCTCCATCTTTTACCTCCATTTTTTCAAACATACTGGCACTTATTCCCATAATAATGGCTCCTTCGCATTGGGCCCTGATGCTGTCTGGATTGACCGCAATGCCTGGATCAATGGCACAGGTCACTTTGTGTATCTTGATTTTATTATCTACAATACTTACTTCTGCTACCTGGGCTACTGGTGTGTTGGCATCGGTAGAAGCAGCAAAACCCAAAGCTCGACCGTTGGGGGGCAAACGAGTGTCCCAACCCGCTTTTTTGGCCGCGGCCTCTATCACTCCTTTGAGCTTTTTGCCCCGCTCATCATTGGCCGTCATGGCCAAACGAAACTGTACCGGGTCTTTCTCGGCCTTAATGGCCAATTCATCTATAAAACTCTCAATGGCAAAAGTGTTGGCCAATAGCCCCAAACTCCTCCACCAACTAGTAGCAAAGGGAAGCTTTACCCGCCACGAAGTAGTGCGAATATTTGGGATTTTTTTGTACTGGATAAGCCCTCCCCGCCAGGCACCAAAATCGGCTCCAGCCAGTACTTTGATATAACCCTCTATCAAAGGAGATCCAAAGGCTACATCGCCACTAGATACATGATGCTCAATCGCTTCAATTTGGCCTTGTTTATTCAATTTTCCCTTGAGCAAATGTTCGGTAGGAGGACGAAAGGTATCGTTTTGAAACTCTTCTTTTCGGTCATAAGTCATGTGGACGGGCTTGCCTACTGCCTTGGAAAGCACTGCAGCAAATATCGCATGAGGAGAAAACAACCTTCGGCCAAAACCGCCTCCCAAGTAAGCCGCCTGCACCTCTACTTTGTCTTCGTCTAGTCCTAGCCGTTTGGCAACCATTTCTCGGGTCATTTGTACCACCTGGGTAGATAGTTTGATGGTTGCCTTGTCTTTCTCTACAAAAGCCACACATCCATTGGGTTCTATCTGAGCATGGGCGCCAATGGGCGATTTAAAGGTGGCAGTGATAACGCCTGGCTCATCATCGTCGATAGCCGAACCACTTTTTTGAATCAAAATGGGCTTCCCTTTGCCCACTTGAATCATATCTTCAATGTCTTTTTGTTGCCAAACCTTGTTCACCTTCCATTTGGCCTTGATTGCTTTTTTGGCGTTGTGGGCCTCAATGTAAGACTTGGCCACCACCCCCACAAAGTCTTTTTCTAATGCCACCTTGACTACTCCCGGCATTTTTTCCGCTTTGCTTACATCGGCTCCTTCAAAAGTCACATCTAGTTTGTCGGGCCTTACTACCGCTCCATACAACATCCCAGGCATGCTCACATCAATACCAAACATGGACTCGCCCACTACTTTGGCCTTCAGATCTACTCTTGCTAAAGGTTTACCAATGTATTTGTAGTCTTTTGAATCTTTGAGTGCGACTTCACCGGATATTTTCCATTCCTTGGTTTTTTGCACCACTTCACCATAAGTCATTTGCTTGCCTTTGCCCGTAATTACGCCATTTTTGATGCTGAGGTCAGTTGCAGGCAATTGCAAAATACTGGCGGCACTATTGCGTAGCATTTCTCTCATTTGGGCGGCCAATTCCCGCAATGGATTCCATAAACCCGAAACAGAAGTACTACCACCAGTAGCAAATGAATCAATGGGACCACCATTGGTAGTGGCATTCACTACTTGTATTTTGTTAAAGTCTACCTCCATCTCATCGGCTACGATCTGGGCCAATCCGGTAAATATTCCTTGCCCCATTTCTACCTTTGGAGAATGCAAAATCAACGTATTGTCGGCTCTTACCTCAAACCAAACCTGAGGGGCGTCCCCATTTTCATATTCCTGATCAATTTCATCTAACATTTTGGCCAATTGACGTCGACCAGGCGCTACCGCAAACAAGCCACCTCCTACGATGACCGCTACCCCAATCGAGGAGCGTATGAGGAACTTTCTTCTCGAGAATTTTCTTTTCTTCTTAGCGTTCATGAATGGTTGGATTTAGGGGTTTCTGTTTTTTCGACGGCTTCCAAATTGGTTGATTTTATTTTGGCAGCGCGATGGATGGCCTTGCGCATACGATAGTAGGTGGCACAACGGCAAATATTAACGATGTTATCATCTATGTCTTCATCGGTAGGGTTGGGAATACGCTCTAACATGGCCGCAGTAGCCATGATAAATCCCGGCTGACAATAACCACATTGAGGTACTACCTCTTCTACCCAAGCTTGCTGTACTGGATGTAGTTTTTTGCCATTTGATAGTCCCTCTATAGTGGTCACTTTCTTGCCCTCGGCAAACTTTACCGCATAAGAACAAGAACGAACCGCCTGGCCATCTACATGCAGGGTACAAGCACCACAAGCGGCTTTGCCACAACCAAATTTGGTTCCTTTGAGGTTGAGTACATCGCGGACTACCCAAAGTAGAGGCGTATCTCCGTCTACCTCTACTATTTGGGGTTTGTTATTGATATTGAATGATATTTTCATAGGGAATGTATGCTATTTCTTGTGATTTTACATTGGTTGCCCAAAATCGGTCGGTATTCTATTTTTCAGGGATTTTAGCACCATCTTTCGCCCAAGCTTTGACTGCTTTGATAAAATCTTCGCGCGTCACAGGTGGTTTCTCTCTCGGTTTACCATCCGCATTTACGCCAGGGTTCCAGGCCCAAGCTACCAAGGCATCCTCGGTAAGGTGCTTGACAATTGCTTCCAGATCGCGGCCTCCATTTTTTTCTTTGTCCAGCAAACTACGAGCAATTTCTATCCGGTTGAGCCCTTGCCAGCCCATTGTTTTTGGGGCCAGCCCCCAATGAGGTGCTCCTGGTACTCCCGAATACTTATTGTTTTCGCTTTGGTGGCAAGTTTGGCATTGTAAACCAGCCACTCCATGATTTTCCTTTCCACGTTGCACACCAAAGTTATGCACGTGGCTATCTTCTCCTTGTCGAGGGCGATCATCGGACGGGTGACAATTCATACAACGCTTGTGCATCAGCACTTGCATCATCTTATCAAATGGGGTGGCTTCCTGAGTAGATATTGTACGCGTTGGAGGTCTGTTTTTTTCAGGGTCGGCCAACAGAGTAAAACCGATGCTTGCCCCAAAAATAAGGAACGCTAACAAGGCCGAATACAAGGGATTTATTTTCATAATAGATTTA
>CALDJV010000144.1 GCA_937899305.1 uncultured Cytophagaceae bacterium | reverse complement strand
TTATACTTGAGATAATCTTCACTATTGTAGGTAATAACCCGGGTCAAGCGACCAATGGTATAATCATTGCCTCCGTCATCCGTATCATAACGATATTCTCGCTTCATTCGTCGCTTACTGTCGTTTTGAGATGGCCAGGAGGCACCATTTACATTGCTGCCCAGGTCGGTTTGCAAGTCATCGGCATCATCCAAATCAACGTTGCTTCCGTAGCCATTGTAGATACCTTCTTCTATCACCCGGCCTAGAGCGTCGTATTTCCAGTATTTGATATAGTTGCCTTTTTTACCCTCTTCGTCTACCATGGCCCGCAAGCGTTGTTGCTCGTCGTAGGCGTATTGTTTGCGTCCGCCGTCAGGGTCTTTCTCCCATAACACACTGCCCAAAAAGTTGTAGGCCAGTTCGCTGGTATAGCCACTACTACCATTCAGGGCTTTGGGTTGGTAATGTTTGGTGAGACGCATCTGGCGGTCATACTCCATTTGTTCTTTGCGAATGTTATCACCGGTTGAGGTGGTTTGACTGGCAAAGGGAACGCCGGTACTTAACCCCGTGAATGTAGTGTGGAGTACTGTATTGTCAGAGGTATGGGGTACTTCGCTTACTTGTTTAAGCAAGTCGTCTTCGCCAAAGTTAAATGCATTGCTTTTTGAGTTGGCCTCATAGCGATGTTCGGTGGTATTGCCCGTGCCTATAGCAAAGCTGCCGCCGCCGCCCGAGCGGTCGTTCCGGGTGGTAGGATCGGTTTCGAGCCGTTGGGTAGCCACAAACGGTGTATCATAATTATGACCATCCATGGTTGAGATGCTTCCATTAGCTTTCAACTCACCCGAATTCGTTACCACGAGATTGGCAAAGTTGCCTTGAAATGTCAACCCGCGCTGATCCGAGTCAAATGATATTTGGGTAGACCGAGTAGTAGCCAATGGCAGGTTCAAATGGTTTTCATAGAGGGTTTCTGAAACTACCATCGTAGAGGCAGTCTCCAGGACCAGTTTTTGGGTAGGGTTGCCCTGGGCATCAAAGGTTTGCGCTGTCATCACAGGGTCTTTGAGGAACATAAAATTGTCAAAACCCACCCCTGATTGGGTAGCGAACAATTGAGGTGCTCCTGTGAAATCACTGGCAAAAGTATAATCAAACAAAAAGCGGCCATTGGCATACACGACCAGGTTACGCCCTCCCAAGACTACCCAAAGTAAGTTGAGATGGTCAGGTAATTGCTCCAAGCTGATTTCTTTACCGCTCACCGCTGATCCATTGTTATACAACTTGATCTTATCTGCCGTAATTTCTACTTTACAAGGCCCTATTTCCAGCCCCATAGCGCCCTCTTTCAATTCTTGAGTCACCATCTCTACATAAATCGCGTAATCTGGGTCACTGGCCCCAATGGTGTAATTTAAAGTAGCTTCGGCTGAGGTATTGGTAGCTACCAGGTGTTCCTGATTCACTGCCATCCCACTCAAGGTACTAAAACGCCCCGCCGAAAAAGGCTCAAAGCCTTCCCAAAAACTCCCCTTGGCCCGGGGCTTTACTTGCAATACGGTGTGCGGGTAATTTTTATCAAAGTGGGCATCTCCTGGGTCACTATCTCCAAATATATTGATACCTTCCCGTGCGTTGTAGCCAATGGTCAGTTGGCGTAACTCTTCGTTGGGACCCACCGCAGCAATCGGGGCATTGTCGATACTAAACACCATCCGGGAAGTTTCACCATTGCTTCCTAAAATAGCCCAGGGGCGGGTTACATCCGCATCAATGCTTTGGATAGTGAGTGACGCGC
>CALDJV010000143.1 GCA_937899305.1 uncultured Cytophagaceae bacterium | reverse complement strand
CTTAAAGGAACTTTGTCGGCCATCATTCTAAATTTATTGGCAAAAAATGAAAAGATGTATGGCTACGAAATTTTTCAGCGAGTGAAAGAACTATCGGATGGAAAGATTTTGCTCAAGGATGGCTCATTGTATCCTGCATTACAAAAAATGACCAAAGAGGGACTACTTTCATATCAAGAAGAATTTATAGGCAAGCGAGTGAGAAAATACTACTTCCTGACCACCAAAGGTAAATCCGAAAAAGTGCGCTACCTGGAAGAACTGAGAGACTTTTTGGCCACGCTGAATAAACTTGTTTTTACTGAACCCAACATTGCATGAAGTTAACCATTGATCAAGAAAAAGCCATTGAAGATTTTGTGGACGCCCAAGGGCTAAAAATTCGCACACTCCGTGATGATGTCATTGATCATTTGTGCTGTGTGCTAGAGAGTAGGGCAAAGGATGAACTGGGAAAAGAAACCTCATTCGAGCAATTATTAGACAAGGCTGTTCAGGATTTAGCCCCTCAAGGGTTGATTGAACTCCAACACAAAACCGTTTTTTTGCTCAATGCCAAGCGAATCATACTGATGAAAAAATTGATGTACCTCATCGGGTTTATAAGCTCGGTTATCCTCACCACAGGCATCGCCTGCAAGCTACTCCGGATACCATTTGGTCACCCATTATTTATGACGGGACTTTTGACATTTCTCCTGGTCTTTATCCCTCTATTGGCCATTGACAATTATAAGGTCGCCCTCGCCCAAACCATTTCTATAAGATTGAAAATCATTTTGGGAGTGGTGGCCGCAGGTATCGTAGGGTTTTCAACGCTATTCAAATTGATGCATTTACAAGGGGCAGAGGTATTACTCATGCTGGGCACGGTTGTATTTGCGCTTGGGTTTCTACCCTTCTACTTTTTTACGATGTATAGAAAATCAGTGGCTTAGTTCTTTAGTTGGTAGTTCGTAGTCAGGAGTTGGTAGTTTTTTTAGTCGATAGATTTTCTAGTCCACAGTCCACGGTCGATAGTCCATAGTAGCGCAAGGCGGAACAATTAGCTCAGCTCGCCAAGGCTCAGTTAATCAACAATTAAACATCAATAACCGCAGAACGAAGTTCAAGCTCTGCCGAAGGCTAATCAATACGTCGCTTCGCGTAACCATTTAACAATGTAACAATAAGCGAAGCGGAACAATATAATCATGCAACAATGAGCCGTAGGCGGAACAATAGAACCATTTAACCATGAAAAAAAATACGACACACCTGATGATGACCAGCATGACGGCCCTGATGATCATTGGTTATCTTGCTACAGGTTGTTCTCCTTCTAAGGGAATAAAAACCAAACCTTTGGGGGCCATACAATCCAAAGCAATCAACAGCAATGGGTTTCAGGCAAATTTCTTTGCCCGAGAAAACACCCAAAACCAAGCCGCCGTAATTCTGATTGGTGGGGGCCAATGGGGAAATTATTGGGCCCAAAAATTTGCCGATAAGGGGTTTGTTGGCTTATCCTTGCCGTACGTTGGCCAACAGAACTTACCCAAACTACCTGAAGAAATTGAGCTGGAATACTTTGAAAAAGTCATCAAATGGTTAGGCAAACAAAAAGAGGTTGACCCAGCCAAGATCGTGGTCATGGGCGCCTCGAGAAACGCAGAATTGGCCTTGGTCATTGCCTCCACCTTGCGCCATATGGTAGGCGGGGTAATTGCCTATGCTCCCAGCGCAGTGGCTTGGTCAAACACCGTTTTGCCCTACAACTCGGATGAAATAAAAGCAAGTTGGAAATACAAGGGCGTGGATATTCCATATGTACCCATGGATAAAATTTCTGGGAACGGCTCCGACAAAATTAGCTTGCTAACATACTGGGACGCTGGTTTATCTAAGGCTGATTTCGTCAAAAAAGCCTCGATTAAAGTAGAATTGATTAGGGGACCTATTTTGCTTTTATCGGGAAATGATGATAAGGTGTGGCCCTCGGTAAAAATGGCCGATATGATTGCAAAGAGGTTGAAAAATAACCGATTCAAATACCGATTTAGAAGCATCAAATACAAGAATGCTGGGCATTTGATATCTGGTAACCCAGCACAATTCTCGAAAGTAAGAACTGGGCGACTTTATATTGATGGCAAGTACTACCAATATCAGTTAGGGGGCACCAACGAAGGCGATTTTAAGGCAAAAAAAGACGCTTATATACAGGTTTTTAAATTCTTAGCTGAATTGAAAAATGATTAAATATGATATTCAAACAATTAAAATCTTTAGATGGACTTGAGCTCACTGAAGCACTCAACGACTTCCAAAAAATAATGAAGTGGAAATCTTACTCCAAAAAGGAGGTACTCCACCAAGCAGGACGCATTTGCCATCATTTATTTTTAATTGAAAAAGGAATTGCTCGAGCATTTTATTATAAAGAAGCTAAAGACATCACCACTCATTTTGCCCTTGAAAATGAAGTCATTACGGCGATTGATAGTTTTATTCAACGAAAACGAAGTCGTTATACGATTGAGCTTTTAGAAGACTCCAATGTCATCTCTATTGCTCATCAAGATTTATATCAACTTTTACAAGACAAGCCCCAATACGAAAAGTACGTCCGCATATTTTTAGAACAGGTTTATGTGGAGTTGGCCGAACGCATCGAGGATTTATTGTTTCATAGTGCCAAACAACGCTATGATCAATTGATGAAAAAATCCCCTACCCTATTACAAAGGATAGACCTCCAATACATTGCTTCTTACCTTGGCATTACTCAAGAAACATTGAGTAGAATTAGAAGGCAGATTTAGTTTCGATATTTGACAATTGTCAAATAGATTCAGGGGTGGAATTGGTTTCTTTGCAAGTGTATTTACAAAAACACCGAAAAAGAGCAACAATTTGGAAAACATCGTATTTACCCCTGCAAATGAACTTGTCGCACACATCAAGTCAAGAAAAATCTCCGTAGTTGAAGTGGTCATTGCTTTTCTGGATCACATCAAAGCGCATAACCCTGCAATCAATGCGGTATGCGACTTGAGAAATGAAAAGGATATTTTAAACGAGGCGCTACAAAAAGACGAAGCGATCAAACTCGGAAAAGAAGTAGGCCTACTGCACGGGCTACCGCTTACCATCAAGGACAGTTTTTTTGTAAAGGGTTTGGTCAATTCCAATGGAGATCCTTTGTTGAGAAACTATGTTGCTGAAGAAGATGCCGAATTGGTGAAGCGATTGAAAGATGCTGGGGCCATCATTATTGGAAAAACCAACGTTCCTCTGTATT
>CALDJV010000142.1 GCA_937899305.1 uncultured Cytophagaceae bacterium | reverse complement strand
TTATTTAAGAAACAATTAGATCAATAATACTTTTACCAAGTTTTCAATAAAGTATTTTATGTTGATCATTTGTATGGGCATGGTTCTGGATTTGGATGGGCTAAGTGGCATTTCTTTAGGATTGAAAACAATCGGTTAGTCACTGGTCTCAAAGTCGTAAGTGGGGCCACTCATAGTATTATTGGATTACCCCTTGGGCATGAAGTAAATACCAAAGTACACATCAAAGATGTCAATCACATAGAGGTGCTATACCACTACGCGTTTCATTTTGGGGCATCCGCCCATACTTATCTAGAGGAAAGCTACTACCATCAACACGAACGTACCCTCACTGAGGTACCACTTATCAAAGGGCAAATCAAAATAGCATATGTCTGGAATCCCACAAATCAACAATACCAATTGGCTGATGGTAATTTAAAAGCCAAGGAAAAGTTCCTGAATAATTACGGACAATTCAGTGAGTTTTACAATGCTTTTCGCTCAGAAATTGAGGAAAGTACTCATCCCAATAAGGATCAGATATTGAGAACTTTTCAAAAAATTATGGCCAAGGAACCAGAAACAAGTGAGGAACCATTATTTCTATTTGGTTACCTGAGTCCCTCTTATTACCAAGCCCGCAACAAGAAATAACGCTCAGCCCTGAAAAAGTAGCTAATAGCATATGTGACTTACTACCTCAATATTTGGATTGATGATTCAAAAATAGACCTTCACTCAATAATTTCGTAAATATTATCAATTACTGCAATGATCAAACTTCATTTACCCATCATTTCTATCTGTATCATAATCACTTGTTTATTAAGCAATTGCAACCAGGCCACGGTAACTTCACCTGAGGATACTTTGGTACAAATTCCGAATGAATGGAAGGAGACGGCCGACCTCACACAAAGGCCATTGTGAGGCAAGTCATTAAAGCACTCAATCACCCCCCCAAGCTCTTTCTTGTACACCTTGTGATACGATTTTCCCTCATTATTATGAGAAACGCAAGCAACCATCATTCACAAAACCATATTTACCCTAGCCCTCCTCAAAACACCCAGCCCGAGCACTACAAACTTATTTTGAATAGGTCCTGTAACCATTACACCTTGTTTCCTCTATTGTCCTATTTAATATAGATCTTATTGATATTTCACAATAAATCAACACAAAGTATCGCTTTGCTCATTTTTTATAGTATTTTATGCAGCGATTACGAAATCCATCTTAAATCCATTTTCTACCAATGTCTAATCAAAATACGATCCCTGTAAGACCGCTCGTTTCTTCCACCAGAGACAGTCTAGATGTAACCCTAGAAGTAAAGCAAGGAACCATTCCACAAGATTTATCTGGTTATGTATTTATCAATACTCCCAATGGTACCGTCAATTCTGCTTTTCCTTACCCTAAAACCCATTCCGATGGTGCCCACAACCAAGAATACAGTTCTCCACTACTAGGTGGGGCAGGATATATTTTTAAATTTGATCTTACCGAACCAGGGGTAGTCAAAATGCAAACCAACTTGCTCAAGCCTCCCTCCTACTATGCCGACGAGGCTACCAAATACGGAACATCACTTTATAAATTATTTGGATTTAGAAATTGGGGCATTGCCCGTTTGTCTCTTTTATTAGGTGCTGCGGCCCAAATCGCTACTACAGTTATTCCGGTAAGGTTTCGTGGCGATACTACCTCCAGGCTATTGGCAGGGGCCGATTTGGGTCGTGCCTACGAGTTCAATGGCGAAACACTGGACATTATTGCCCCCATTGGTAGGCTCAGAGACTATGAAGCCGCCACCCCTGCTATCGTCCCCTGGATTTTCAAACTCATTGAAGGAACCGCTCACCCCACTTTTGATCCAGTTACTCAGGAACTTTTCACAGTAAACTATACCAAATCGGTCAAAACCCTCTTGCAGGCTTCAGGGTTATTGCCTTTGCTCAAAAAAGAACCTACTACTGTAGAAAAAATGATTGAGGAAGTCATTGACGATATGCACGCTGAAGGCATTGTAAACAAAGCTGAGAAAGTCTTTGACGATTTTTTAGAACGTTTAGAGAAAAAAATTAAACAATCGGAACATCGTACCTGGTTTGGTCGCTTGATTGGTAAGGTGGTTAATTTCTTCAAAAAGATTCTGGGGTTTGTTGAAAAAGAAACCATGCTGGAAGACAGTGTTTATCTACTTCGCTTTACTGATCGCCTTACCCACGACCGCTGGAAGGTGGTAGACGAAAACGGCGAAAATATCAAGATTTGGCAATGCATGCACCAGACAAGCTTAAGCCAAGACTATGTGTTGTTGATTGATGCTGCCTTTAAACTTACTATAGACATTCTATTGAATAATCCCTTTCCGAACAATCCCAAGATTGATGCTTTTTTGCGACAGCACACAACCAGTGCCCAGCTGGCCGATACTCCTATGTACATCATCAAGCGCTCTGATTTGGTAGCGGGCAATGAAACCATTACTGCCAAAAAACTCACCCTCAAACCTGAGTTCATTCATTTTACGGCCAACTACGCCAACCCAAATAACCTCATTACAATATATACCGCGTCTAATGCCGCTGCTTGTTTGGCTGAATGGGTACGCTATTATGACAAGCTACTTCCTGGAACGCCCATTGAGGAGGGCACTGAAGGGGTATTGTGCGTGGGATCCATGGATGTAGGGCGAGTAGGCAAAGTAGTGATTGACCCCGAAACGGCTACCATCAAAGAAGAGGTCATGCTACACGAAACTGGGAATTTAGATACTCCAGGAGATATTGGCCCACACACCTGGTTATCAGGATTTTATACTTTCAGGGATTTTATATCGGCTGAGGTGGCTGTCGATGAAATTAAAAATATTTATTGGCAATTTGGAGCATTGGAAGAACGGCGTCTTACCAAGTTTATTTTTGATTTGTATAAAGACTATCCCAACCGGATTGTGCCCGTAGAGGACATTGAGAAATTCAGCGAAAAAGGGGTTCCACTTCAGATTGCTCGTTTGAATACAGATACCATGAAACTGGAAGATTACTTTCAATATCCCGAAAATTATACACTGGGAGCTATCCAGTTTGTGCCTCGTCGTACTCCCAATCCAGATATTGATCCTAGCATGGATGGCTATTTGTTCACTACAATGATCAATGGAGTTGAGGAAGAAGGAGATCAATTGAACTACTTACGGGAAGTTTGGATTTTTGATGCTGCCAACCTGGCCCAAGGTCCAGTATGTACACTTACCCATCCATTATTTGACTTTGGTTTTACGTTGCATTCACTTTGGACTCCCAACGTTGGTTCTACCGAAGGGGTAGCCAAGGGAATCAATCAGGAGTTTGAGGAATTGGTAGATCAAGTAGAACCTGAACACCAGGATAAGGTTCGCGAAATATTTGAAAAACATGTCTACCCTAATTTTGGTTAGATATGAGTCAGTAGTCATTTTAGTAATTGGTCTAGCTTCTAAAATAAGAATTGAGGAACAAGTGAACCTAACTCAAAATTATAGGCCATGAACTGAATGCTATGGACTAAAAATTGTGGGCTATCGATTGTCAATTAAAAACCAAATAAACCTATTTTCTTCAACCTGATGCAGTATAAGCGAATCAAGAATTTGAAACTATCTGCAATATCAAAAACTTATGAATAACATCGCGAACTATCGTATTATGGAGACCTTGTACCAGAGCGAAAAAACAAGTGTCTTTTTAGCTACCAATGATGCTCAAGAGAAATTTGTTCTCAAAACGACGACTAACCCTTACCCTACTCCCGATGAACTCAAACGCTTTGAAAGGGAATACGAGATTAGTAAAAATGTACAAACCAAAGGGGTAGCCAAGGTATTGTCGTTGCTCCCTCAGGGCAATAGCTTGGTAATTTTACAAGAATACATCGATGCTCCTACCGCCAAAACTTTATTGCAGACCCGCTCCCTATCTGTTCCAGAAGTATTGCAAATTGCGATTCATTTGACCAATACTCTAGAGCAAATTCATTATAAAAATGTGATTCATAAGGACATCAACGGCAATAACATTCTCATTGCCACTGATACCCTTACTCCTTATATCATTGATTTTGACATTGCGTCTCAGCTTACCATAGAGAAAACCGAGATTGAGAATGTCAATAACCTGCAAGGTACCCTTGCTTACATTTCTCCTGAACAAACCGGACGCATGAACCGGAGCATTGATTACAGAACTGATCTGTATTCTCTAGGCATTGTGTTGTATGAAATGCTCACTGGCGAGCTACCTTTCAAGGCTACCGAGCAAATGGAGTTGATTCACGCTCACATTGCGGTAGTGCCTCAAGCGCCTCACCTACTCAATCCCAAAGTGCCAGAATTAGTGTCTCAGATCACGCTGAACCTACTAAAAAAAAATGCTGAAAATCGTTACCAATCTACCAAGGGTTTATGCCATGATTTGACACTTTGTTTGCAATACCTCCAACAAGGTAAGATCCCCACCTCCGATGAAATAGTACTGAGACAACAAGATTTTTCAGATAAATTTCAAATTCCTCAAAACCTGTATGGTCGCGAACAAGAACGCGCCCAACTACTGGATGCTTTTGAGCAAACCTACGAAACGGGTCAGGCCCAATTGGTATTGGTCAAAGGGTATTCGGGTATTGGCAAGTCGGTCTTGATTCAGGAAATACAAAAGCCCATTACTCAACAAAGAGGATATTATCTCCGAGGAAAGTTTGAGCAATTTCAACGAAATATCCCCTATTTGGCTATTATCCAGGCATTTGATACGCTGATGGATCAGATACTTACCGAGCCGCAGGAAAAACTACAACGCTGGAAAACAGCTCTTTTGGGAGCCTTGGAAGGTAACGGAGCCGTTATTATTGAAGTGCTTCCTAAACTGGAGCTGGTGATTGGGCCCCAACCTGAAGTAGAGCAACTGCCCTCATTGGAAGCACAAAACCGTTTTAACTATACCTTTGAGCAGTTTATCAAAGTATTTACCCAAAAAGAGCATCCCATTATGTTGGTGATCGACGATTTGCAATGGGCCGATCATTCTAGTTTACAGTTGCTCGAGTTGTTCTTGAAAAATGCCAAAGGACAGTATTTGTTTATTGTGGGCTCTTATCGGGATAATGAGGTAGACGATGCACATCCGCTGACCCTTACGTTGAATGAAATAGCCAAACAGACCGATGTTCAAAGTATTTCACTTGGAAACCTATCCCAAGCTCATGTAAGGACCATTGTAGTCGACACGCTCAGAAGTGAGCACCAAGAAGTAGATGCCTTGGCCCAATTGATTTTCTCAAAAACTGAAGGAAACCCTTTCTTTGTAAATCAATTTTTGAACAGTCTTCACGAAGAAAAGCTCCTTACATTTGACTATGAACAAACCCAATGGCAATGGGATAACGATCGCATTCAACAAAAAAACATGACTGATAATGTGATCGAGTTATTAGTGCATAAAATAGAAAAGCTTCCAAATGAGACAGTAGATTTGCTGAAACTGGCCGCCGCCTTTAACAATCAGTTTGATACTGCTATTCTGAAGGCATTGGTACAGGACAAATTCATAGTAGAAATTGAAAAAGCATTGGAAGTTGCCCTCCAGGAACAATTGATTTTGGAAACGAGTCAAGGATATCGTTTTCAACACGATCGTATTCAACAAGCGGCTTATTCGTTGATTTCGACAGCAGATACAGCAAGGGTCCACCTCAGTATTGGGGAAAATTTGCTACAAAATGCATCTATCGACTCACTCGAGCAAGAAATTTTTAATGTCGCCAACCAATTCAATAAGGCCAAAAGCTTACTCACTGATGTGGACGCCATTGACCAGTTGAAGTCGTTGAACTTTCAAGCAGCTCAAAAAGCGAAACATGCTACCGCCTATGACAGTGCCCTCAATTACCTCCACGAAGTACTCGATTATATCGATGAAGAGGCCTGGACCACTCAATACGAGCTGACCTACCAACTTTATAAAGAGCTCATCGAGGTAGAATATCTTAATGGAAATTTTGAGCAATCAGATAAATACGCTCAAATCACCCTGGAAAAAGCGACTAGCATGCTCAAAAAAGCGGATGTTTTCAACACTTTGATCATTCAAAGTACTTTACAGGCCAAATACCCTGAGGCCATCGGCTTTGGCAAAAATGCCCTGGAATTACTCAATTTTAATATTCCTAAAGACGAAGATCTTGAGGCAGGCATTGGAGCAGGGTTTGGAGCAGTGGCTCAACATTTGGCTGGGCGCCCCATTCTGAGCGTAGTGGATGCACCTGATGCCCAAGACCCTACCGATGTACTCATTACTCAGATCTTAGGAAACATGGCTCCCCCAGCTTATTTTATCAACCCCAATTTGTGGACGTTTATCATAGTACAAGCTACTGCCTTGGGACTTGAGAAAGGCAATACTCCTGATTTGTGTACCACTTATAGTTCATATGGAATCTTATGTGGTATTGTGTTTTCCGATTTTGTTTCGGGTTATCAATATGGCGAACTGGCCTATCAATTAAGCGAGAAATACAATAACCTCAAGCGTAAATGCAACGCTTGCTTTGTTAGAGCAACCTTTTTGACACTTCCAGTAAAACCAGCCAAAGATGCCATCCCTATATTCAAAGAAGGTTTACAGGTTGGTCTACAATCAGGAGAACTTCAATTTGCATCTTACAATTCTATGAATATCCCTACCGCAAGTTTTTTTCAAGGTGATTCTTTGCCCACGATCTTAGAATATAGCGAAGAAAACTTGTACATCGCTCTGAAGTATCAAAACGCCTTTGCGATGGATATCATTTTACCCAGTTATGTATTGGCCAACGATTTATCAGATAACCAGACTCAACCTCCTGGGGGGTTACCTCATTCTTTTGAAACCATCATCGAGCAAACCACGCAAAACCAAACATTTTCCAGTACTTTCAATAGTCATTTGTATCGGGCCATTGCTCAATTGATTTTTGGAGAGATAGCGTTGGCCACTCAGAGTTTAGGTGCATGTTTAAAGCTCATTGCTTATAATGTGGGAAATATGCAGTATGTTATTTTTCAATACTTTTTTCCACTAATCCAGTTACAACTCATCAAGACTCAGCCGGAAACCAAAGAAGAAATTCTTCCTCAAATTCAAGATTTCATTGATAAACTGAAGCAGTTGAGCGAACTCAATCCTGATAACTTTTTACATAAATACAAGCTCATCGAGGCCGAGTTGGCTCAGATAGAAGGAGACTATTTACAAGCCATGGACTTGTATGAGGAGGCCATTGAGGCAGGTAAATCGCAAGGATTTTTGCTTGATAATGCAATTGCAGCTCAACTGACGGCGATGTTTTATCAAAAAATTAAAAAGGCCACTGTAGCCAAGGTATACTGGCAACAAGCCCATCAGTTCTACAACATTTGGGGGGCCTCCAAAAAAGTAATCCAACTAGAAAAAACTTATCCTTATCTGCTTAAGGGTAGCTTTGATTATCAATCAGGAGCTACCCTTAAGACTACGGTTCATAGTACAGTATCGGGCAAATCGGGTAGTATTGGCGAAAAGTTAGATTTCGACACTATCCTCAAAGCTTCTCAGACATTGTCAGAAGAAGTGGTATTGGGGGCACTCCTCGAAAAAATGATGAAAATACTCATCGAGAACTCAGGAGCTCAACGAGGCTTTTTGCTGTTGTATCGCAATCAGCAACTTTATCTAGACGCCGAAGTAGATGTCAGTAACGAAAAAATCACTACACTTCAGACAATTCCTTTAAAAGAAATTAATCAGGAACGATTGACCCTTTCCGATGAAATCGTCAACTTTGTAGCTCGTACCAAACAAACTTTGGTACTCAATAATGCCAGTCAAGAAGGGCAATTTACCCATACCACCTACATTACCACTCAGCACACCAAGTCATTGTTATGTTTGCCACTTATCAAATCTGGAAATACAGTAGGTATTTTGTATTTGGAAAATAACTTGACCACTGGTGCATTCACCAACGAGCGCTTAGAAGTACTGAATGTGCTTTCTTCTCAAATGGCTATTTCAGTAGAAAATGCCCTGTTGTATGAAAACCTGGAAGATAAAGTGGTGGAAAGAACACAACAACTTAATGCAGCCTATCACGAAATCAAACAAAAGAATGACGACATTACCGCCAGTATTAGTTATGGGCAACGTATCCAGAAGGCCATTTTGCCCAACCCTCAACGTATTGAGGATACATTGGGTAATTCATTTGTCTTATTCAAACCACGCGACATTGTTTCGGGGGATTTCTATTGGTTTACGGAGGTTGATAATAAGGTAGTCATCGCTGCAGTAGACTGTACTGGACACGGAGTACCAGGTGCGTTTATGTCTATGATTGGTAATTCATTATTGAGCGAAATTGTCTCTGTAAAAAACATTTTGAGTCCCTCTAAAATCTTAGATACCCTCGATAAGGGTATCCAGGCTCTATTGAGGCAAGATCTTACCAAAAACCGGGACGGAATGGACTTGGCTCTTTGTGTTTGGGATCGTGAACAAAAAGCACTTACTTTTGCGGGTGCCCGTAATCCACTCGTATATGTTCAAAACCAAGAGCTCCATACTATCAAAGGCAACAAATACAGTATTGGAGGTGAAATAAGGAAACGTGAAGTACATTTTGAGGAGCATCGAATCCAGATAGATCAGCCTACAGTATGTTATATTTTTTCGGATGGCTACCAGGATCAATTTGGAGGCGAAGATGACAAAAAGTTTATGAAAAAACGGTTCCATCAACTGCTGTTTGAAAATCATGAGCGCGACTTGGTGGAGCAACAAACATTTTTGAATGATACACTGGTAAATTGGCAAGGTAAAAACCGACAAACTGATGATATATTGTTGATTGGGTTTAAAATAGAGTAAGTTTTTTTAGTTCGTAGCGGGTAGTCAGGAGTTGGGAGTTTTCTTTAGTCCACAGTCGACGGTCCATAGTCCATAGCAGCGCAAAGCGGTACAAATGAATCATCGCTTCGCGTAATAATCAATCATCAACAATCGAAAAATGAGCCGAAGGCGGAACAATGTAACAATAGAAATAACACAACCCGAAGTCCTGAGTGCAGCCGGAAAACGGAGCCGTTTAACAATAAACAATAGATCTATATAGTCATAACCAACGCTTATGGATTAATCAATTGCTTTGTTTCGTGCAAAGACTCCTCCAAGGAAATGAATGTTTCGGTTCGTTGGATCCCTTGCACTTCCTGGATTTTATCATGTAATACCTCCCTCAAATGCTTGGTATCACGACATCTTATTTTAATAAATGCACTGTAAATCCCCGTAGTATAGTGCATTTCTACAATTTCAGGAATGCTTCTCAATTGTTCAGCCGCGTCGTCATACAAAGAACTCTTGTCTAAGTATACGCCTAAAAATGCGGTAATATCCCACCCTAATTTGGCGTAGTCTATCATAAGCTGCGAACCCTTGATAATGCCCATCTGCTTCATTTTACGCATTCTTACGTGTACCGTACCATCGGATACAAATACTTTTTTGGCAATTTCGGTATAAGCCATTGTCGCATCTTGAGTAAGCAATGCCAAAATCTGACGATCTACATTATCGATTTCTAAATTTTTAGCCATTATCTTTAATATAAATTAAGATTATCACATCATAAAACCAAATATAGTTAGAATACTGTAAATATTATTCATTTTATTTAAGAAATTTTGAATAAAATAAGCTTTTCATATACATTTGTAATGTCAATTTAAATGAATGACACGCCAAAAATAGATATGCTTATGGCTTGAAATATTTTTCAATATCGAAAATGTGTGAGTAAAATATTGTTTGATTACGAGTCCATAATCTGAAGTGTAATATAGACGGCTAGTAAGTTGTAAGCATACAGTTTTTGGTAAAATACACACTGTAAGGTGACGAAACAGGAAGACGTGCCCTCCAGTCTCGGGGGTGGAG
>CALDJV010000141.1 GCA_937899305.1 uncultured Cytophagaceae bacterium | reverse complement strand
GATAGTGAAGGAACGTATACCTACTCTACAAACCCCACGAGTGGTTTTACCAGCAATGCTACTTTTCCAGCTTTGAGCGCAGGCGACTATACTTACTACGTACGCACCAACAATAAATGCACCCAAGCCATCCATTTTAAGATTACCGAACCTGATGTACTTATTGCCAGCATAGATGCTTCTAAAACGCAAATGATTCGTTGCAAGGGAGCCAACGATGGTTCCGTCACTTTGGATATATCGGGTGGTACGGCACCTTATCGCATTTCAGTGGATGGAAGCACCGCTGTAGCCGGCAATGTAGTAGGTGGATTAAGTCCTGGCAACCACGCCCTAAGAATAACCGATGCCAATGACTGCTTTGTAGAAATTGCGAGCGGAATCATGAGCGAACCTGCAGCAGTGCAAGTATCGTTGATTCAACGACAAAACAGTGGCTGTACAGTGGCCAATGGTTCGGCCGAAATAAAGGCTACTGGAGGTACTGGTGCTTATACTTACCAATGGGTTGCTTTGGCCAATGGAGCATCGGCAGGTACGGGGACTACAGCGACGAACCTTGGAGTAGGCAGCTATCGGGTAGACGTACGGGATGGGAACAACTGCCCCGCTTCTCTGATAGTGAATATCAGTGCCTTAGGAGCCCCTGAAATGCGCATAGTCAACACCACTCCGGCCAGTTGTTCTACCACGGGTGATGGATCGGCCACCATTGAGATTACTTCTGGAGCCGCCCCCGTGACCGTGTCTTGGGACAATGGCCAGACAGGCTTTACCGCTACGGGACTTACTTCGGGGGATCATCAGGTGACGTTGACCGGGAGCGGAGGCTGTCAGTCGATCAAAACCGTGAATATATCTTTAGGACCTCAAATGTCTATTCGGGCCACTCATAAAACGAACCCGCAATGTTTTGGAGATCGCAATGGTAGTCTTACGGTTTCGGTCACCAATGGAGTAGCGCCTTATACCTATATCTGGAACAATGGCGATACGGGTAGTAGTATTCGCAATTTATCGGCGGGGGTTTATGAAGTAACCGTACAGGACGCCAAAGGATGTGAACAAAAGCAAAGCTTTGCCTTGACTGCTCCTACTCAGTTATCGGTAACGATTCAATCGAACACCCCTCCTAGTTGTTTTGATGGAACCAATGGAAGTATTGAAGTAAAAGCCAGCGGGGGCACCGCTCCTTACACCTACATATGGACCCACGACCCTAGTGAAACCAATGCGCTACTAAGCAATGTAGGTGCTGGGGTATATGAAGTAACCGTAAAAGACGCCAATGGTTGTGAAGAGCAGAAAAGCATTCGGGTAGACAATGCTTCTGAAATGATGGCTACAGTGCAAAAAACCTTGCCTTCTTGTGGCAATGCAGGAGACGGGCAAATGATCGCTCAAGTAACTGGCGGTGCGGGTGGGTATACCTATCGTTGGACATCTACCGACGAGCCCGCAAAAGCATTGAGTACCACCAATACACTCAGTGGGGTAAGCGCTGGAAGCTATGCACTCACGATTACCGATCAGAGCAATTGTACCAAAACACAGACCTTTACCCTGGATAATCCAGTACAAATTACCCTCAACACTTTAACCAGTACCCCCCCCAATTGCTTTGGGAGTAGTAATGGAGTATTGAAGGTACAAGCCCAAGGTGGCGCCACTCCCTACACTTATTTATGGGGGGATGGTCAAACGGGTGCAGAAGCTACTGGTTTGGCCGCTGGCACGCATCAGGTCACGGTAACAGACCATAATGGTTGCGCTAAAACCTTTGATTTACAATTAGATAACCCAGCAAAGCTGACGATCCAATTGACCAATAAAACAGAAACGGCTTGTGGGCTGAGCAAAGGTTCAGCAACCGTGACCGTCACTGGAGGAACAGGAACCTATCTATACCATTGGTATCGAATCAGTGACAACAAATCGGTAAGTACCGGGGCAACGGCCAATGATTTGGCTCAAGGAAATTATCGGGTAAGCGTGGAAGATGCCAATGCGAGTGGATGCTCGGTTTCACTTGAGGTTACTATAGGTACCGTGGCAGCGGCAGATATGCAAGTAACCAATGTGGTTCCGGTGAGTTGTTCAACTGCCCGAGACGGAGCGGCCACCATTCAAATTACTACTGGCGCCGCTCCGGTAAGTGTGCTTTGGGAAGATGGTCAAACTGGGCTGACTGCTACTGGATTGACCGCTAAAACCCATCGAGTAACCTTGACCGATGCCAATGGCTGTCGGGTGGAGAAAACAGTCACGATTCCGTTGGCTCCCGCGATGACCATTCAAGCAACCAGTCAAGTGAACCCAACCTGCTTTGGAGAACGCAACGGAAAGATAGCAGTTTTGGTAAGCAATGGCACCGCGCCTTACACCTATGATTGGAATACTGGTGCCACGAGGAATGCCTTGAATAATGTAGGGGCAGGCAACTATCGGGTAACAGTACAGGATGCCAACGGCTGTAGCCAAACTGCTGATTTTCAATTAACCGCCCCACGCTCATTGGCGATTGCCATCACAAAGAATCAAATGCCTACTTGTTTCAATGGTTGTAATGGTGAAATAACGGTAGAAGTAAGCGGAGGCAATGCACCTTACACCTATGAGTGGTCGCATAATGCGGCCCAGAAAAACGCCCGCATTACCGGAGTTTGTGCAGGGGTATACACCGTGAAGGTAACCGATGCCAATGGATGCACGATTAGTAAAAATATTCGGGTAGAAGCACCCACTGATTTTATTGTAACTACTCAAACCGAATCGCCCGGCTGCAGTGGGGCAGGTAATGGCAAAATCACCGCCAATGTATCGGGAGGCACGATGCCCTACACCTATCGTTGGGATGCCCCTGGTTCCCCAGAAATTAGTACTGCCGCTACTTTAGAGAATGTAGCCTCTGGGGCTTATACTTTCACGGTGACCGATGCCAACGGCTGTAGCCAAACCAATACTTATGTACTCGACAACCCGGCTCCTTTGGTGGTAAGCTTGGTCACCGCAGCTAGCAGTGACCCTACTTGTAACGGAGCAAGTAATGGCGTACTGGAAGTGCAAACCCAGGGAGGAGTAGCCCCTTATACCTATGCCTGGAATACAGAACAAACCGGGAAGCGAATCACTGGACTGGCCGCGGGCAACTACACCGTGACCGTGACCGATGCCAAAGGATGTACTGTAGTAGCCGCTTATGAATTGTTTGAGCCGGCACCCATGGCTTTGCGCTTACCCGAAACCATTACCCTTTGCCCTGGGCAAACCTATCGAGTAGGCCTTCAGGACATTGGCACCCAGTATACCTGGACCAAAAATGGGGTGTTTTTTAGCAATGAGCGGGAGGCCATTCTTTCGGAAGCGGGCACTTATACCCTTACTGCGATTACCTTTCAAGGTTGCACCGTGACGGCCAAAACGGAGGTGCTCGTATCTTCGGACGCGCTCGATGCCGATTTTTTATTAGTAGACCAAGGGGTGGTAGGCGATACCATTTCGGCAATTGAGCTTTCCTTCCCCGCCCCCGAAAACATACAATGGAAGGTAAGCGGCACCGACGAAAGCCGTACTTTACTTTCTGATCCAGGGTTTTATGAGCAACAAATCATTTTCCATCAAGCCGGAATTTATACCGTAACCCTCTACACGGCTTCCAGTACTTGTCAGGATTCGCTCACCCAAATCATCGAGATTTTTGATACCGAACAAGAGGCCGAAGGAGGGCGCTTACAACTGGAGCATCAGGCCGAAAACAAAGTAGAGGAAGCATTGGTGTACCCCAACCCCACAAACGGCACTTTCAAAGTACACGTGAAGCTTGGTAAACCAGGAACCGCAAAAGTAAGCATTCGCAATTCCTTTCATATCGAAGCATTGGATAGTCAGGTCAAAGCAGGAGACCTCAAGTATACTTTTGCCTTCAACCTGACCAACCTCACCTATGGGGTATACTTTGCGGTGATTGAGGCTGAAGGGCATACGAAAATATTAAAGATAATGATCCATTAAACATCCACCGCAAAACCATCCTTGAGGCATTACTCAGCGATGGTACAACAACTGATGATCAAGGAATTTAAAGATAAAATAATGTATACCAGGTTTTTACAATTTTTATGGGGAAGTATGTTACTGTTGGGCTGGGGCAATATTGCTCAGGCACAAGTACGCCCTGTTACAGCTACAATGGTGTTTACCCCGCCTTATACATTGCTTTTGAGTGATTATACTTCCATCACCTCCCAAAAGCTACGCATCAATTTACAACTCAATGATTTGAGTAGTCCACCTCGTTTGGTAAAACTACGTTTTACGATTCAAGGCGCGGGGATCACCGTTCGTACCCGCGAAAGCTTCTTACAGAGCAATCAAATACAGCCCATTAACCTCACCGCAGGCATTCCCCAGCAGTTGTCAGGGCTCAATGAGACCCTCAGACAATATTTTAACCCAGCCAATCTGGAGGTGTTAGGAATAGATCGGAATCAGTTTGTGAGAAGCAAACGTTTGCCCAGTGGTATCTACCGTTGGCAAGTAGAAGTATTAGATTTTCGTCGTTCCATCCCGCTCAATAACTTGCAGCTATCGTCTCAGACGGTCTGGATGGTGCTCAACCAGCCCCCCTTGGTTAACATTCCTCAAAACAACCAAAAACTACGGGCGACCACCTATGGTACCCAAAATGTGATTTTTCAATGGTTGAACCGTTCGGCAAGCTCGCCCAACTCGGCTTTTACGATCCAGTACAACGTGTTTTTGTATGAAATTTATGAACCCAACGGGCCAATGGCTGACCCCATGAGTGCGCCTCGTAATTTGGTGTATCAAAACCCTACTCCTTTGACCAATACCACCCTGATATACAACAATACGTTCCCTCCACTTACCCCAGGCAAACGCTATATTTTTCAGGTACAAGCCCAAGATGTGCTCAATCGGGATTTGTTTGAAAACAATGGTTTT
Organism: uncultured Cytophagaceae bacterium; assembly: GCA_937899305.1. Classification (GTDB taxonomy): domain Bacteria; phylum Bacteroidota; class Bacteroidia; order Cytophagales; family Microscillaceae; genus Microscilla. The sequence continues at coordinate 5,016 of CALDJV010000141.1, read as the reverse complement.
AGCCAGGTTGTGGTATTTCAATACGGCGACGAATGCGTGCAACCGACCCGCTTGAAAGCCTCGGTGCTCAATACCCAAAACATCAAGCTAAACTGGGATGCCAACGCTTTTCATACCGGGTATCGCATTCGTTTTCGGGAAGCAGGCAGCGATGATCCCTGGGACGAAGTCAGCAGCCAGTTCAACGATTACACCTTGAGTAGCCTCAAACCCGATACCGAATACGAATACGCGGTAAGCAGTATTTGTGGTTTGCAAGATGCCCGAAATTGGGTATCAGGTACCGCCAAAACCAACGCCCCCAATGCCCAGGATTTTGTGTGTGGGGTACCCAAAGGCACCTACGACATTAGCAACGAAACTCCCTTGGACATCCTCAACGAGGAAGAAGAATTTATGGCGGGAGGCTATACCGTAAAAGTACGCCGGGCTACGGGTAGCAATGGTCAGTTTTCGGGGGTGGGCATTACCGCCATTCCAGTAGGACGCATCAAGGTGAAATTCAAAGTAGGTTTCAAAGAAGTATTTATCAATAATGAGAAACGCATGCTGCGTGGAAACATCTATGTGGTGCGCAACAAGTGGCAGGCCATGGCCTTGGCCAAACAGCAAACCGTGGATGAATGGCAAGTAACCCAAGAGGGCAAAATTCAAATCAAAAAGGATGGCAGCTGGACTACTTTCGTCCCCCCCGATGGCCAGGACTATATGCTCACCGATGCCAAAACCAATAAAAAGGTATTTGTAGACCGCAACGGCAAGCCCGACATTCCTTTGGAAGACCGAGATTATAGCAACTATACCACTGAGCAAATCATTGCCGAAATCAAAAAGCTCAAAGAAGAAGCTGATGATGCCATTGCCGACGGCCGCTGGGGCGATGCCTTGAAGTTGCTGGATAAGGCGGCGGAGTTGGCGGAAGTGATAGGGGATAAAGTGAAGAAAGTGGTTGGGTTTTCTAAAGTAGTATTGGCGGTACTAAATGATATGATTAAACAAGACCAAGCCAAGAAGGATGCTTTACTAAGTAACATGCAAGATGAGCTAAATAAACTAAAACAAGTTTCTGAGAACCTCAATCAAAAAATTGAGCAAACTCCCCCCTCCAATATCGATACTGATCATGGAGTATCTATTGTGGTGGTGGAAGAAGAAGAAATTTCACCTGAGCTTTTGAACAAGCTAAAGAATAATGGTTTGTACAAGCCACTTTTTGAGGCTTCTGAAAAAGTGAATAACAAAAGAAACCTTGTGAAACCAATTGCTTTAGGCTTGGCCCTATTAGACTATTATAAAAAACCACAGAATCTAGAGGAATTGACAAATAGGTTGAAGCAAGATGCTAAGGAGTTATTTGAAAAGTATAAAACACTGAAAGACAAGTATAAAAAAATTAAGAATAAAGATACTCGGGCTGAAAAAATTAAAAACGAAATGGGGTCAGACATTCAGCAAAAAGTGTTGGTCATTCGTACCGAGATTCTTCAAAATATTCAAGAGAAAAAATAGAGATCTATGATGATGAAAAGATTCAAATACGTCTACATCGTGGTATTACTATTCTTATATGTATTACCAGCATTAGGAACATCGTTACCTGAAAGTTATAAAGCCAGAAAGAAGGAAGCAATACGCCAGTTAAGAGCATTGATTGTTCAAAACGCTAAAAATGACGCAAAAGGACAATCTCACCTGAATCAATATATATTTACTGATATTGAGATTAGAGGAGGAGAAGAAGGCAAAAAGTTAGTATATGACCATTATTCACCAAAGCTAATTGATGAGTTAAATGCAAAACTAAGTGAGTTTCATAATAATAATAAGGCAAAAATATATGTATACCTTAGCGCTTTTAAGGCTCGAACGAAAGCATCAGGTAGTTTTGAGACATATGCTATAGAAAAAGGTAAAGATGATGACCAGGGGTTATCATATACAAAGGTTTCAGAGGTAGATGAAATATCTTTAGAACAAATGAAAAAATATGAAACTCGTTTAGCATATGAGGTCTCGCAAAAAATACAGTTAAAGAACAATGGGGTATTGTTAAAATATACGAAATATTTAGACTTAGCTGGTGAGTCTAAAAATATGAAAGGTTTTTTTACCTGCAAAGCAGGGGCAAACTATACTCATAACCAAAAATATTTTCACAATTATTTTAGTGATGAATTCAAAAGATTAGAGAAAATAAGTAATTCCCAAGAAAAGAGTAGACTTAGGCTAAGGAGTTTTATTGAGTCTGCTATTCATTGTTTTGAGACACCCTTAAGTAGAAATTGGAGCTCTGAATACACCTTAAACCGGAGCTATAGGGCGGAAGCTAGTTGGGTGAGCGGCTCAAAAAAAGAGGGTGAGGTAAAAAAAGAACAAGTAATTGAAGGAAAAGACAACATAGTAGTTTGGAACTACACCAATATGGAAGCTTCCAACATAAAGCTTCGTCTTAGATATATAGATAATTATGTAAAGAACTTCTCCGATAAAATTAAAATAGTAATCACAAACAAAGATTCCGAGGAGAATTTATTAAGCGCTATCAAGAGTCAACAAGGTTTCTTTAAGCTTAATAGCAGAGAAATGTTGATACATTTTCATCTAGTCAATGAGTCTAAAATTCATGTTGCAGTGTTTTATGGTTCCCAATTACAGTCCATACGAGCCCAAACCGATTGGATGAAATTTATTTTGAACGATCTTATAGGGCGCCCGATTGGAGAGATAGCGGCTGCTATTCATTACTGCACATTGATGTTAAAAGATGCTCTTAATGCAATAACAATCCCAGAAAAATATTGGAACCCTAATCACCAAGATTATATAAAGGAATTTGCTTGGGCGGTTTCTATATTGATGGGAGACTTTATTAATAATGATAAAGATATAATGACATTGAAGTTTGCCCTTTTCTGTGGTATATGGAATGGAATCGTAAAATCTGTTCAAGATGTTAACCAAATGGTCGAGCTAGTAAGTGGTTTTATTGCCAAAAAAGAAATCCGAGATTCACTTACTCAGTCAATTGACATGATCAAAGAAAAGGGCTTGTTAAATCTGATTAAGGAACAATTTGGAAGGCACATTGATGATCTAAGTAAGTTAAACCATAAGTCAGCCTATTTACTAGGAGAGGATATTGTATTTATTGCATCCTTCTTTATAGGAGTAGGTGAAGTAGCCGCAGTTGCGCGTACGGGTAATTTGGCCAAAGGTTTAGTAAACTTCGCTAAGTTTGGAAATACAGTTACCAAACTTACCTCAAAAACCTTTCTTGTTATTAAACGAGGTATTGGATTAGGTAAACAGTTTGTGAAAATTTCCCGAAATGCTGCAAAAAATATCATAGAAATTGTTGCCAAAAACAGTAAAGATATCATTGCTCAATTTAAAAATGGACGTTGGGAAATTAATAAATGGATAGATATAAGAGGGAATATAAGAAAAGGGAAGGAATACGGGAAAATATCTGATAATGTGGAACAGAGTGCTAGCGCGGCAAAAAAATATATAGCACGTAATGATGATGGCGAACTAGGGTTTTGTTTAGAAGATGGAACCTGTTTTGTAGCTGGTACGCCTATCTTTACTGCCAATAAAACCTTCAAAGGCATTGAAGCAATTACGGTAGGGCAAAAAGTATATGCAGCCAATCCTAAAAACTGCCAAGTAGCAGTTAAACCCGTAGAAACAACCTTTGTACGTACCAGTCACCAATTGATTCGTTTGGGTTTTGCCAATGAAATCATCTACGCAACAAATGAGCATCCCTTCTTTAATCTCCATCACCAACAAATATTAGCTGAAAATTTACGAGCAGGAGATACACTCAAAACTTTTGATGGTTATGCTATTCTGAAACATACCCGCCTAATAGACACCATCACCACGGTGTATAACTTCCACGTCAAAGACTTTATGACTTATTATGTAGGCAAGACGAAGCTCTTGGTGCATAATATGGCGAGCCATTTTAAATTTACTCAAAATGTTCAAAGTAAGATTGATGAGCTTGGTTTGTCATCCAAAGAATTGACTGCTTTAACAAGTGATATGACCAAGCCAAACTTTAAAGAGGCGATTGAGAAAAATGCGGAATTGCTTGAAGGTTGGCAGTTAATGAATGATTTAGGTGAAGAGTTAGCAAGGAAAAGTACAAGTGTTCTAGAAAATATGAATAAAGTTATTAAAAATAACGATTTAAAAAATTTAGGTTTAGATAAACACAAGCTTAAAGAAGCCCTTGAGCAGAGAATAGATGATATTGAATGGGAGACACCAAATGAATTTAATGAAATGCTAAGTAGTATGTTACCCCCGAATAAGAATAGCGTTGTGGTTGGGGAAATTATTGGTAGAACAGATGTTTTAATATATCGTTTTATGCCAAGTTATAATGAATTTATACAAAAGTCTGGTGTACTTAAAGGCAAAATAGGAGATAATAATATTGTCCCTGCTATATGGAAAGATAAAAGTGGTTATGAAGAGCTATTAAAATTTAAAGATAAAAGCTTAACGAGTATGGATGGGTATCAAGTTGGAATAGACTTATACAAGAGGGATTTTAATAAAAAGGTTGCTTTTGGCCTAGATAATGGACTAGAGGCATTTGCTCAAGATGGGAATAAGATGATTTATTTAAATTCGGATGGAGCACCTAGAAATTTTTTTGATAGAGGATATTGTCAAGTGTCTGATGGGATAAAGCACTGGCGAGAAATGTTTTTTCAAACAGTGGTTAATTTGAGGGCTAATGGAGGGAATATACACTTTAAGTTGGATGGCATTGATAAGACAAAAGTTAAAATATGGGAAAACCCTGATATAATACTAAGTAAAGACCAAGATCCAAGTAGAGTTTTCTCTTTCACAAATTTTGAAATTCGTCAAATTGTACGCAACAAAGATTGGTTTAAAAACACTACTTGGTATTTCGAGAATGCGGAGATATCTGGGGCTGATTTGAAAAATAAATTTGGAATAGAACCACTGTTTAAATAGCCTACTAATTAT
>CALDJV010000140.1 GCA_937899305.1 uncultured Cytophagaceae bacterium | reverse complement strand
TAGCTTTGAGTAATTTCACTAAAATCTCGACACTTATTTTGAAAGTGTTACTTAGTTGTACTGTCAGTTGTTGATGATGCTTTCTTGCTTGGGTTTGATCGTTTCAGTAAGCTGGATATTTTCTAAGATCTGATTTGAAGAAGCAAGGGTTAATTTAAGCACCACCAGATAACTAGAGGGCTCATCATCAAATATTTTTAGCTCGTATTGATCTTTGTATAGTAGATCTAACCGTCTTCTTACATTAACCAACCCAATGCCACTGGCGTATTCTCGTTGCGTACGTTTTACATACTCTAAGCTCTTACTATTTTCTACCTTTAAAGTCATGGCGTTGCCCTGAATCAACAAATCAATGGTAATCCAGGCATTGTCTATTTCACCACTCACTCCGTGTTTGAAGCTGTTTTCTACAAAAGGTAAAATGAGCATGGGGGCGATTTTATTTCCGGCAATTTGTCCGGCAATGTTGAACGAAATATCTACCCGGTTGCCGTAGCGAATTTTTTCTAGCGCAATGTAATTTTTGATATAGTTGATTTCCTTTTCAATATCTATGTACGGGGTATTGGTATCATACAACATATAATTCATCAGATCGGAAAGCTTGAGTACAATCTCGGGGGCATGCTCGTCTTTTTTTAGGGTGAGGGCGTACAAATTATTCAAGGTATTGAATAAAAAGTGAGGGTGGATCTGTCCCTTCAAAAATTTGAGTTCTGCTTCCAGTTTTTCTTTCTCGAGTTGCTTGGTAGCTTGCTTGTCTCGGTACCATATCTTGAGTAGTTTCAAACCAGTAGTGAGTAAGATCACCGTGTTGAGACTGATGGCATATTTGATGATTTTGTGAAATAGCCAAGGGTTGGAAACATATTCAGGAATTTCGTAAGTAACCAGCGTTTCGGTTGTCTGAGATACCACTTTTACAAAATCAGGATCGTAGATAGGAAAATAAAAATAAAAAGTGAGCAAACGGAACTGAATGCCAATCAGCACCGAGATAGGAATAAGCCACAGAACATACAACACATACTTTTTTTGTAGCAGATACCGAGGAATCAAAAAATAGAGTCCCAGGTACACAATTATCATTCTACCAGGCAAAAACATCAATTGAATTTTGAGTTCTGGCCAGTATTCATCGTCGTAGCTTCCCTACAATATAGTAAAGAATAAGATATAACTTACCCAAAACAAGGCGTGTAGCCCGATGCGATGCGATTTTGACTGATATTGTTTTAATAAGTGAATGGGCATAGATTAAATCTGATTCCACCGAAAATTTGGAATATGTATACGAAACGAAAAAAAGAAAATATGAACGATTATGCGAGATATTTTGCAATTATTCAATTTTATGCAAATCAAAAATAATTGTAGACTTGCCTCGCTTTATAATACAATGATTACTAACAAAATTAATCGTTTTTTAAGAAAAAGGTTCCTGGATAAGTTCTTTTTTAGACCAACTGTTAAAAATCAGTTCTTACCAACCTTTGGGGCACTATCAAAGGTAAAACCTGGCAAATTGAAGTCATTGGAGCGCATAATCATACTTGTAGTTTTGCCCAAAGATCATAGATTTGTAAAATGCAGTGGGTTTATGAAAATACTAGGTTTTTTTTCCTGATAGGAGTAGGGTGTTTATTGATGGGCTGTGGTATGAGTGCGTCTTCTCCTGAACATCAAAACTTGCCTAAGACTTATCAAGGTTTGAAAAAGATGGTGCTGATCCCTTCAGCAGACGAGCAGCCTGCTTTTTATGTAGATGTAGATCCGGTAACTTATCGAGATTTTAAAGTCTATGTAGAGGCGGGAGGTACCATTGGTGCTTATTGGGACGAGGCCAGTTACAATGTAGGTGATCAACCAGTGACGGGAATCAACTGGTACCACGCCATTGACTATTGTAATTGGCGTAGCAAAAAAGAAGGTTTCACTCCTGCATATGTAGTCACTACCAAGCTGGACAGTTGGGGGTACCCTGGTTGGATGCTCAACCCCGAGGCCAATGGCTATCGGTTGCCATCGGAAGCTCAGTTTATAAAGGCAGCCCGAGCTGGAAAACAAAATATTCGATACCCTTGGGGAGATCAGTTTGACCCTAAACTTGCCAATTATGACAATGAAAGAGGAGTAAAAGAGGGCAAGTGGTGGCGTTTGGCAAAAGTACAAGCATTACCCATCAATGGTTGGGGGGTAAGGGGAATGAGCGGTAATATTTGGCATTGGTGTAATGACTGGCTACAGTCCAACCGTACCAAAAAACTGAAAGGGGGAGGCTGGGGAAGTATTGATCCCACATTTCTACAAATTGATTACAAAACATTTTCGGCGCCCAGTAACTATAACTTTGACATTGGTTTTCGTTGTGTACTCCCAGCACCTGCGGTCATTACTCGAGATACCACTGCTCAAAAAAGCGAAAAGCATGTCTTCTACCAATACCAAACTTCCAATTACCAAGCATCTACTGATATCGATTATCACGATAATGCTTTCGCCCAACGTTTGGCCGCATTTTTAGGTGATTACTTCCCACAGTCGCTGTATTTTTTGACCCAGGTAGATCAACAACCCAAGATCAACCCGAATCAAATGGCCCAAGAGATCATTGCAGTTTCCAAAACTTACCACATCAATCCTTTGTTTTTGACCGCCATTATGGTCAGTGAAAGTGGTTTGGGGAGCTGTTCTTTTCCTCGTTGGTACAATAATCCAATGGCTTTTCATTGGCAAAATAAGTTGATGCCCAAGGGATTGCCAGTATACGACGCCCGACCTGGTTGGCGCAACCGCAAGTACAAAAACCTTCGGGAGGCTTACCGTGCTTTTTGCCAGGGTATTCGAAGAGATTTATATTTTCGGGCAGCCCGCGAAAACCTGTACGATTTTCACATCATTTACGTAGGGTATGAAAGCGACACTTGGCTTTATACCATTGCTAGAGTATTTAAAGACGTGGCTGGTGTTCGCTTTGAGGCAGACGAACCCATTCAGAATGCGGGTAAATTTATTTATTTGGATTGGGAACAAATCAAGCGAGGGAGTTCGGCGAATTCGCCTGATTCACCAAAAGTATCCAAACGAAAGACCACGACATTCAGAAAAAAACAAACCGCTCCTCGCTACTTTCTTATTGCGGGAAGTTACACCAGCCAGACAGTAGCCCAGCGCAAGCTACAACTGTTGCAAAAGAAAGGCTTTGTCAGAGCTCAAATACTGCACAGTGCCAAACGTTTCCGGGTAGCATTTGGACGGGGTTATCAAGCTCCAGAGTCAGCCGAGGTGGCCAAGCAAGCTTTAGAAGGAGCTTATCCGGATATATGGATTTGGAGAAGGAGGTGACGCTAAAACCTCCACTTCGGTTTTTTGAGTTTGGAATTTGGTTTTACAGGAAAAATAAGATCATTGAGTGTTAATTGTTTTAAAGCCAGGTTTCGGTTATATTTTATAATATCTTCACCTATGCTACCTTCTGCGGTGAACTTGAGGCATTCGTCATATTGGGTTACTGCTTCTTGTATAAAGACAGGGCGTTGCTGAGTCATTCCTAAGATCATATTAATGAGCGCTAAACCACTCCATTTTTGTATAGGTTGGGTAGTTTTTAAAAATAACGCTTTGCTTTTTTGTAATAACTTAAGGTCGTTTTGGTCAAGTTCCAGGGGTAGATCAAATATGTCACCAATATCAAGAAAAAAGTTTTGATACCTTAATGAAATACCTCGAGCTTTATCCATACCCATTTTTACCAACAAACAAATGGCTTTACTGTAAATTAAATTAGTTTTTTGTTCATTAGTTTCACACAAATCTATTCCCAAATCGAGTGTATTTAATGCTCCTTCTATGTATTTCCTGCCATCTGAGGCAAACCGATAACTCTTTTGCAATAAAGCATAAGCGTGTAATAAGCGAGCTGCTGCGTATTTTTCTTCATTACCTGATAATTGTGTAATATCTATTTCGTAAGTAAAGAGGGTTTGAAAAAATGAAATAGTGTGCCTTTTCTCAGCAGCAATAATCATTGCTTCTATGTTCTTTACCGAGGGGCGTTTATTTACAGCACCTGGGTTTTGTTCAGGAAAATCCAAATCTCTCAGCATTTGCATTTTGCTTTCGAGTGCACCCCTTTCTTGTTGGATTGCTTGAACTATTGAGGTGTAATCGGCTTGGGAAAGTTGATTGATGAGTATGACAGGATCCTGATTTAAGTAAACATTTATAAATGGAGATACTAAACTATCCAGTGTGTAGTTATCCTCACGCTCGCAAAATGTTTGTAATGATGCGACGAATAAATCTCTGGTAGTGATGAAAACAAGCGTAGCATCAAAGAATGATAAGGGGATCACCAACAAATCGGGTAACCAGGTAAGGTCAAGTTCAGGGGGACCACTATCTTCTGCCATCCAGTCACAAGTGGTTATAAAGCGAGTTCTGGGTATATCATATCTTTTAGCAGCTATTGTAGCAATTGATAGAAAATCTACATCAGTAAACTGAGCCGTTTTGGTAAGCAAGCCTTGAGCCGTTTTATGATCCATTGCGCTATACAACTCATCCATAACAAATGGAAGAACCAGACTAAAACTATTGACGTTGATCCAGCGATTATTTACTTGATCAATCTGGACAAAATGACTACTTAATCCTTCACAACGATCAAATAATACCTTTTCTTCTGAGTTGCCCTGATAACTGTATAAATCATTGGAAGGAAATACAGCTAAATATGTGGCATCGGTAAAAAAAAGTGTTTCACTTAAAATTGTCCAATTCATGTTTGGTTATTTTTGATACTTATTCTATTTGTGCCTTCTAAAATAGTTGAAACATTTTTTTAATGCAAGGATTTAAATGGGGCATTAAAAAAGCCCTCTTGAGTCATCAAAAGGGCTTATATAAAAAAAGAATGTTTATGTTAAAGTTAAGCTGGGATCAAAGTAAACGATAAATTCACTTGCCCATTTTTTCCAGTTTCGGCAGCCGTATATTTGAGCTCATTGGCACTGATGCCCACTCCAGTGAATGTAATAGAGCTTCCCCCAGTTGCGTTCAACGTAATGGTCGTTTCATCAGTACTGATGCTCCAGGTTCCGGTAGTACTGGTACCTTGGCGATCTATTAGGATAAAGGTTTTATTATTACCTGACTCGGTCAAGGTCAACCTATAACTACCAAACTCGCTGGTAATATCTAGCGTCCCCTCCAACACTGAAGAGACTTTCCAGGTTTTGAGCAAATTAGGATTGGTCGTTGTTTCCTGAGGAGTTGGACCATCGCCCTTTTTTTTACAAGCCTGGGTAAACGCCATTACGAAGGCGATGATTGAGAATAAAAAAGCTTTTTTCATTTTCTTAAATAATTTGATCAGTTTGAAATAAGTCGTTGATTAAAGTTTAATAATCCTACGCAATACCGTCCCTTCATTAAAACGCATTTTGAGCAGGTATTTCCCTGATTGTAACCCTTTCAGCGGTAGCACCAAGCGTCCATTTACCAAAGTTTGTTTGGTGGTCAATATTGCTTTGCCCTGCTGGTCAACGACTACGATTTTTACCTGATGACTACCTGTTTTCCCTTCGATTTCCATTGTGAGGTGATCAACGAATGGGTTTGGAAACAAACGTAGCTTGGCTTCGGGAAGCGTTTGAGGCAGCGCGGTAACTGCAGAATTAGAGACGATAAAATCGGTTGCACTAATGGCCGTCTTAAAATCTACTTCTACCGTAATTCTTCCGGTGGTAGCGCCCAGTGGAACCACCGTCTGGATTTGAGTAGGAGTAGCGGCCAGGATAATACCTGGAATTCCATTGAACTTCACAAAGTTGGCCAGCGGGTTGCTGCTAAAATTAGTTCCAGTAATGATGACCGTAGTACCTACCAAGGCTCGAGTGGGGGTAAAACTGGTAATGGTAGGCGCAGTAGGCGACGAAGAAGTCACGATGAAATCAGTAGTACTGATGGCTTGCTCGAAGGCTACATCCACCGTGATTTTACCCGTAGTAGCTCCAAACGGTACCGAAGTTTTTATTTCGGTAGGAGTAGATGAAATTACCGTGGCAAGTGTCCCATTAAATCTCACGACGTTGTCTGTAATGAAGCTCCCAAAATTGGTTCCGGTAATGGTTACACTGGTACCTTCGCTTCCAAAACCGGGAGTAAAGCTGGTAATGGTAGGCGCAGTAGGTGACGATGAAGTTACGGTGAAATTGGTGGCACTGGTAGCAGTTTCCCCGTTGACTTCTACGGTGATTTTTCCCGTAGTAGCACCCACAGGTACCGTAGTTTTTATTTCGGTCGTAGTGGCCGAGGTAATGGTTGCTTTTGTTCCGTTAAACTTGACGGTGTTGTTGTTGGTAGCCGTACTAAAGTTGCTTCCGGTAATGGTTACACTGGTACCTTCAGAGCCTTGGGCCGGAGTGAAACTGGTAATTTGAGGAGCATTGACCGACAAGGTCACCTTAAAATCATCAGTACTGGTAGCGGTTGCCCCGTTGACTTCTACGGTGATTTTTCCCGTAGTAGCACCCACAGGTACCATAGTTTTTATTTCGGTCGTAGTGGCCGAAGTCACCGTAGCAACAACTCCGTTGAATTTTACCGTATTGTTGGCCGCAGTCGTACTAAAGTTGGTTCCTTTGATGGTAACATTGCTACGTACTTCACCTTGCGTAGGGGTAAAACTAGTAATGGTAGGACCAAAAAGCACCGTAAAATTATTGGCACTGGTAGCGGTTTCACCATAAACCTCTACCGTGATTTTACCCGTAGTAGCGCCCGAAGGTACGGTCACCTTTATTTCGGTCGTGGTGGCAGAAATGATAGTGGCTTTTGTTCCGTTAAACTTGACAGTGTTATTTGACGCAATCGCACTAAAATTAGTTCCTGTGATGATGACATTGGCTCCCTCCAAGGCCTCTGTGGGCGTAAAACTGGTAATAGTAGGAGGGATAACCACGTTAAAATCGTCGCTACTGGTAGCGGTGAGGTTGTTGGCTTCTACGGTTATTTTTCCGGTAGTGGCCCCTGAAGGTATGGTGGCTTGAATTTCAGTCGCAGTAGCTGAAGTAATCGTGGCAGTTATTCCATTGAACTTGACGATATTATTTGCGGTACCAAAGTTAAAGTTATTCCCAGTAATGGTAATACGAGCGCCTACCTTGCCTTGGGCTGGACTAATGTCGGTAATCCTTACCGGAACAACGGGTGTAAAGGCATATACTTGCCCAGTGGCTGGTTTGGCATTCAGGTTACGGTTTTCGCTGGTATGGCTTACCGAGGGTGCGTCAGAAGTATTGTTGAGTGATAGAAAGTTGGTATTTCCGTGATTAGGGTGGGTAATGCCTATAGAAGCACTAGGGTCAGACAATGAATCAGCTTCCTGGCGATAAATAAACTCAATCCTTCCGCTGGCTTGGTATAGTTTTGCCTGAAAACTAATGGTGGCAGTATTGGCTTGGTAGCCCCATTCCGCGTTTAGCCACTCTACCGTCAAAACCTGGTTTCCGGCTGGGCCTTCAGTCTTGTAGGACACCTTGCCGCTGGACATATCCAAATCATCCCATAAAGGAGCAATGAAAGGTTCCCCAACTCCAGTAATTCTAAACAGGTTGTTACTACTAAGTGCAAAAGAAAAAGTACTACTACTGGCATTGGCCAATATTAAATACCCATTTGAGGCTACATCAAATCGATCATAGTTTTGGCCCAAATAAGAAAAAGTAAAGCCGATGTTCTGACCTTTGGCCACGTCGGAATCAGCACTAATGTTGGCGTTGGTAGCTCCGGTCAAAGGAGTAAACCTGCCTGTAGCTGCGGTGAAACTTGGCAATAAAAAGCCTGAAAGGCGAATCTTTTCGGAGCGATTAGCAGGGTCATTGGTTTGAAATTCCAAGGTACCATCACGGTTTTCGCTGTAAGTGTACCTCAGGGTTAGGTTTTTACTGCTTCCAGGAGCAACAGTTGTAGGTGCGGTCCCATCAATGGCGAATCCAGTACCCGAAATTTTAAGATTCCTCAGCTCCAAATTACTTCTACCTTTATTTTCAATGGTGATGGTTCGGGTAACTGAGCTGCTGCTGTGGAGGATGCCAAACGCGAGCTTAGGGCCTATGCTTGCCGAGCCGTTGGTGGTTTGCTCGGTCATTTCTAGTATTGGCGAAGTACCTACCACAAAATGATCAAGACTGGTTGCGGTCTTACCATTGACTTCTACAGTGATTCTTCCGGTAGTAGCCCCGGTGGGTACCGAAGTGCGAATCTCATTGGTGGTAGCCGAGGTGACGGTGGCCACAGTTCCATTAAACTTCACGGTATTGTTTGCGGCCGTGGTGCTAAAGTTGGCTCCAGAAATGGTGACATTGGTTCCTGCTAAACCACTGGCGGGCGTAAAACTGTTGATTCGTGGGGTTTTGGTGGTTGACGAAACCACGGTGAAATTGGCTCCACTGGTTGCAATCTTACCGTTGACTTCTACGGTGATTTTTCCAGTACTAGCCCCGTTGGGTACCGAAGTGCGAATCTCGTTAGTGGTAGCTGAGGTGACGGTGGCTACAGTTCCATTAAATTTCACGGTATTGTTTGCGGCCGTGGTGCTGAAGTTGGCACCAGAAATAGTGACATTGGTTCCGTTTGAACCGCTGCTGGGCGTAAAACTGGTAATTTGTGGATTACTAGCTGGCGAAATCACGGTGAAATTGGTCCCACTGGTTGTGGTCTTGCCGTTGACTTCTACGGTGATTTTTCCAGTACTAGCCCCAGTAGGTACCGAAGTGCGAATCTCGTTAGTGGTAGCTGAGGTGACGGCGGCTCTGGTTCCATTAAATTTCACGATATTGTTTGTAGCCGTGGTGCTAAAGTTGGCTCCAGAAATGGTGACATTGGTTCCTACTAGCCCATTGTTGGGCGTAAAACTGGTGATTTGGGGAGGATTGATTGACGGGGTCACTGTGAAAACCCCACTGAATCCAACTTTGTTATTGAATTCAACCGAAACTCTTCCAGTTGTAGCCCCCGCAGGTACCAAAGTGCGAATCTCAGTAGTGGTGGCTGAGGTGACGGCGGCCACAGTTCCATTAAATTTCACTTTATTATTGGAGGCAGTAGTACTAAACCCTCGGCCCTGGATGGTCACAGCGGTTCCTACGGTACCTTGGGTGGGGTTTATACTCGTTACAAGGACTGGAGGTTGGGGAGCAAAGGCATATATTTGCCCAGTAGCAGGTTGTGTTGAAATATCATTTTGTTCTACTACTGAACTAACAAAAGGAGAGCTGGTGACATTTTGTAAAGATAAAAAGTTTCGAATGCCGGTATTTTCATCCGTAATTCCAATAGAAGCATCGAGAAGATCAATGATGAGGTTGTAGACTGCTTCTCGTCGATAAATAAATTCAATTTTCCCGCTGGTTTCATACAATTTTACCTGAAAACTAAGGTCATAACGAATAGACCAGTTGGCATTTGACCATTCCACCGTTAAAATACGATCACCTACAATACCTTCGGTTTTGTAAGAAACCAAGCCATCGGTCATATTTAAATCATCCCAGAATGGTGCAATGATTGGGCGATTTGTGCTGAGTCCATCTCTAAGATTATTGACATTGGCCGAAGTTGTTAAATTGGTACTACCTTGCCCCAGTGCCATAAAACCGTTGGATGAAATTGCAAATTTATCGTAGAGTTTTCCTCCATACTTAAAACTGAAACCTATGGGAAAGTCATTTCCATAGACCTCATATCCTTTGAAACCTGGAAGCGTAGTAGCATTCGTTAGAGGAACAAAAGTACCCTGTGAAGCACTGAATTGGTAATCGGCAATTCTTTGGGCCTGCAGCATACTCGTACAGTAGGTCAGTACCCATAGTACCGACTTTCCGCACGTTGTCTGTTGTTTTAGTTTAATTAACAGTCTTGCTTGA
>CALDJV010000139.1 GCA_937899305.1 uncultured Cytophagaceae bacterium | reverse complement strand
CTAAGCGATAGAGCGGCCACAAAAATAAGAAGGATATTATAGAGTGAGCATAGCTTGGAAAATCGGCCCAAATTGATTCAATTATTTTTGATCTTTTAACCTTCTAAAATAATCCCGATAAGCTGCTTTTACTTTAGGAGCCAACCAAATGGTAGACAACATCGTAGGAATGGCCATCAAAGCATACATGCCATCAATCAGGTTAACCGCCGCATCAGCAGTAGCCATCGCTCCATACAAAATAGAACCAATGTACAGAAAGTTGTACCAATTTTGTCGTTGGGCTCCCAGCAGAAACGAAGTACATTTTACGCCATAATAAGAGTAAGAAAATAGCGTACTGAGGGCAAATATCAAAATGCAGACAAATAAGAGGCCTGCTCCAAACCCAGGCATGGCTTTTTGGAACGCGCGGGTGGTGATGGTTACCCCCAAATTATGATTTTCTTTGACAATGTATTCACTGGGAATGGGCTTACCCAAAGCATCTGTTTTTTGTTTGATGACCAAGGGAATAAACTCTGGTCGATTGTTGGTCACCATTTCTATGGGCAATTTCTGAGGATTGTTGAGTAGTTGGGCCGAAAGATCAATTTGATTCTCACTTTTTTTCTTATTCAATTTGATCATTGCGTTGACCTGTACTGGTAAGCCCTGTTTGTTAGGTACTACCGTCACGGCCAAAGCATTGGGTTGAGGGTTGGGCTTGGCCATTACTTCCACCTGTATTACCTTTTTCTTGTCCTTGTTGACGGTCGTTTTGGCATTTACCGTAATCATCACCTTTTTGCCCTCATCTATTTGAGGCTGCCATACTCCAGTTACAATAATGGCGAGCGCAGTCATGGTACATACAATCAGCGTGTCTATGACTGGCCCCAGCATCGCTACGAGCCCTTCTCTTACCGGTTCTTTGGTTTTGGCGGCCCCATGCATCATTGGGGCAGTACCTATGCCCGCTTCGTTAGAAAAAGCAGCTCGTCGAACTCCTACAATGATCAAAGCCCCCAAAGCTCCTCCCAACATGGCCTGACCACTAAAAGCATCAGTAACAATGAGGCTTAGGCTGGGAAGAACGGCTCCTGCGTGGGTAACTAAAATATACAAAACCGAAATAATGTAGAGGGCCACCATCAAAGGAACCATGCGCGAAGCCACCTTCCCAATTCTTTTGATTCCCCCAAAAATAACCGTAGAAACAATGACTACAATGACCAATCCAGTGAGGGCATTGGCCATGGTGGGATCTTTGCCTACCAAACCATTGGGAGCCAAAATGACGTTGCGTACTACCTCGGTTAATTGATTGGCCTGAAACAAGGGCATTGCGCCAAAAATCCCCGCGATACAAAAGAAAGTCGCCAATGGTTTCCAGCTTTTGCCCATGCCTTCGGTAATGGCATACATAGGGCCTCCCTGTACCTGGCCCAGCGAGTCTTTGCCTCGGTACATAATGGCTAGAGTACAAGTGAAAAACTTGGTAGCAATGCCCACAAAAGCACTGAGCCACATCCAAAACACCGCTCCGGGCCCTCCAGTAACAATGGCTACTGCCACCCCGCCGATGTTACCCACCCCTACCGTAGCGGCCAAAGCACTTGCCAAGGCTTGGTAATGGTTGATATCACCTGGATCGTTGGGATCGTCGTATTTACCGCGCAATACATTGAAAGCGTGACGAAAATACTGGAAAGGCATAAATTGAGAATAGAGGAGTAAAAGCAAACCACCACCAATTAAGATGAAAGGGAGAGGAGTGGTTACAACGTCACTGAATTGCTTTAAGAGGGCTTCTATTTGCTTCATAAATCTTTAAAATGATCATTGATGGTGTCGATCAAATGCCAAAATAAGGTAAATCATCCGATTTATAAAATTTATGTTTGATTATGGGTGGGGTAATATTGGTAAAATATGGTGTTGATAGAGGTAGGAATTAGGTTTATTCTGTATGAACTCTACGTCTTTTTTAAGTGCCCCGTTGTAATTTACAATCAGGCAAATATGCTTGTATTTTAGGTATAAAACGCGATACCCCGTCTGGACTTCCGGTAATGTTCAAAAAGTGCAACTCTGAGAAATGGCAAAGTTGGTCAAAAGATGCTTCGGCTACCTCTAAGTCCAAATGCAAGGCCTTGAGCTGAGTGAGTTGCTGAATGCAATCAGGAAGCCGTGAGAAGGCATTGCCCCTAATATCGAGAATTTGCAGTGCTTTCAGTGCTGCCAACGTGTCGGGCAGGTTTTGGAGACAATTGTTGCGCAAATCGAGCAAAGTAAGTTCTTTGAGCCAACCAATGCTCTTAGGCAAATGAGTAAGTCGGTTGTTTTTGAGTTCAAGGTTTTGCAAATGATGCATCCAATGTAAGTTTTCGGGCAAGGTTTTCAAACGATTATTTTTGAAATCAAGGTGTTGCAAACCCTCCATTTGAAACAGTACTTCCGGGAAAACCGAAAAGTGATTGCGGGATAGATTGAAACTTTGCTGATGGTTGAGGTTAGACAATTGAGCCAAGGATTGGGGCAGGGTTTGAAGTGCATTACTTTGTAAACTCATATTTTTTAATTGAGTAAGTTGTCCAATTTCTTCGGGTAAAGTATGCAAGCGATTCCCTTTGAGTTCCAGACTTTTGAGGTGACTCAATAGACCAATGTCAGGGGGCAGGGTTTGTAATCGGTTTCCTCGTACGTCGAGCCTTTCCAAATTGTCTAGTTGGCCGATTTCGGGTGGAAGTTGCTGCAACTGGTTATTGTTGATAATCAATCCTTTGAGATTGTTCAAGTGTTGTATATCGGCAGGAAGTACCTTGAGCAAATTTCGAGAGAGGTGGAGGTGCCGGAGCGACTTCAACCAAACCAATTCTTCGGGCAGTTTGGTAAGTTGTCGATTGGTGACAAACAATCGTTGCCAACCCATGACTTGATGCATTTGAGGAATGGCCATCGTTTGATTCTTTTGGTGAGGATAGTACCAATTCCAAATTTGTTGATAAGGTTTGAGCATGGCTTTTCTGATCAACCCACCTTCTATTTGTTGAAAAAACAACTCTACTGCCCAGCGTTCACCAGTTTGGAGCAATTCTAACATCTTTTGTTCAAACTCATTCAGATCGTGTAATTTCATACAAATGGTATTGTTAGGGTTTGAAACCATACAGAAATAAAAAAAGAAACTCGCTTAAAATTTAGGATATAA
>CALDJV010000138.1 GCA_937899305.1 uncultured Cytophagaceae bacterium | reverse complement strand
TCACCAAGGTTCGGAAGGACAGGGGACGTACTGGTCTTGAAGCCAAGAAAACAGTAATATCTGAATGCGTTAAGTTTTTGATTATCAGTAATTTAATCGGAGGCTTCTAAAAAAACTCATTTCAAAACATTGGAATGATGTAGAAGATTATTCGTGTATTACCCCTAGACACCTAAATCCTTAAGGAACCGACCAAAGGGAGCTCTGCACTTGTGCTAAACAACTGTGGGCTATGGACTAAAGAAAACTACCAACTACTGACTCCAAACTACTAACTAAAAAAACTATGAATTACCAAACATGGAATATCAAAAGAAATTAAGCATCTCTCCTCCTCCTTCTTATGGACGTCGTTTTGCAATTGCCGACGTGCATGGGTGCTTGCAGACTTTGAAAGTGTTGGTTTGGGAGCAAATCCAACTGCAGCCCGAAGACCAACTGTTTTTTCTGGGCGATTATATTGATCGTGGCCCCAGTAGTGGGGGCGTCATCGATTTTATTTTACAATTGCAAGCCCAAGGCTACCTCGTATACGCTTTGCGGGGTAATCATGAACAAATATTGCTCAACGATTACAAACAACATAATAGAGAAAAGTTTGAGTTGCTGAGAACTAAATCTAAGAAGACGCCCGATTTGTTGAACGAGTTTGGAGCATTGCAAATACGTTATCTGGAGTTTTGCCGCAGTTTACCTTATTACATTGATACGGGTGATTTTTACTTGGTACACGCGGGATTTGATTTTGCCCACCCAACTCCTTTCGAAGACTGGGTATCTATGTTATGGATGCGCCATCAACCAGTTCAGTTGTCAGAATTACAACTATTAGAATTAATGGGTACACCACATCGAGTAGTTCATGGACATACCCCCAAGGCAATTCAGCAAATTTTACAAAAAGCAGAAGATCAAGCGTTGATTATTCCCTTAGACAATGGGTGTGTATTTGGTGGGGTGGCCAGAGGAAGGTTTGCCGCCAATGATTTGGGGCGGTTGTGTGCCTTGGATCTGGATACCTTTGAAGTACTTACCCAAGATAGAATAGACGAAGTGTTGTAATAGGTTTTGGTGGGTTCTACGTTGGGCCGAACCTAAAAAGACCATAAAAAAGATACAGAAACAAATAAAAAAGAAGTTGTATAGTTTCTGGAAACGTAGAAGTTCAAAGAAGGCTGATAGTAAAACCTTCTGGGAGAAACTATAAACAACTTCTTAAAATATGCTTAAAAGAAGTAAGCCCCGGAAGGCCATACTAGACAGCCACCGAGACTTACCATTTAGGATAAGCACAACTGGGTAACTCTAAGCCCCTTCAAAATGTTTTTAAAAAAAGCACTTATTTTTTTTCTTCGCCCTAAACACTACCATTATGATAGGTTTTATTGTGACCGTTACTGCTCTAGAAGCATATGACCAAGCGACGATTCTATGAGGAAGCTTGGTACTACTTTTATTCGTCATGACCATTATTCTGAGTGTTTTTTCGGCTGTGAATCTATTCGATGATTGGGCTTAAGAGGTGCCAAGTTGGCTTTGGTAAACTATGTTTTTGGGAGGGTTTTTAGCAATAATACGTTTGATTGTCAGGTAATTAGGTTCTTTTTGCTAATGAAATTACCAAGCCAATACTTATTTAAAAAAACAACTTAAACTTTATATCGCAAAATGATTGCATTCCCCTGATGGTCTGTTTACTTTTGTGTCACCATGGAGTTGGAAATACAACTCTAAAACTAATCAAATTAATAACACATAAAATTTACAAAAATATTATGAAAATTTTATTGACTGTAGTAGCTGTCATTGCATTACTTGTTGGAATTGTAGGCAGTGGCCTGATGGTGACTCGTACCGAAAAAGGAGCAAAAGAGATGGAGAAGATAGAGAAAACCTATGGCAAGGACTCTGCATTGGGTAAGACTATCGATGGGGCGTTCAAAAAAGCAGGGTTGGCTTCAGCTAGTACCTACAAAACTATAGGGAATGTGAGTATTTTGGCATTGGTTGCTTTTTTGTTCTTTACCGTGGTGATGTTTACCAAAAAACAAAAGTTAAAATTAATTGGGGCCGCTTTAGCCGTTATCATGGGCATTACTATGATCGCATTGTCGCCTAGCACCGATGGCAGTAAATCTAAATACAGCAGCAAACCCAGTACTCAAAAGGTAGCGCTCATTATTGCCGGAATTGGCATTGCTGGAGTAGCCGCTGGGATGGCTAGAGATGCCGTCGGAGGTAAAAAAGATGCTGCGAATGGGTAAGTACTTTGAAATACTTGACTACAGTAAAATTAACCTGACTTACAAGCTGTAAGTCAGTTTTTTAACTGAGTATTAGTCATTATTTGATACAAAAAAGCGGTTGTTATAAATCATTATAACAATCGCTTTTTTGCTTTATATACACTGACAATTACTTTGAATAAAATCAGCGAATGGCCTGTAGCTTCTCT
>CALDJV010000137.1 GCA_937899305.1 uncultured Cytophagaceae bacterium | reverse complement strand
GTTATATCCTAAATTTTAAGCGAGTTTCTTTTTTTATTTCTGTATGGTTTCAAACTGGGTTTTATCACATATTTATTATTAGAGAGATTCTAAATTTTTATTCTTTCCAGAAATTGAGAGTAGATTATTGCGATCAGAGGAAAAAGTAGAAAAGGGAAATGATATGCTTTAATCAAAAGAAGTGTATTGCTTATGTAGTTTCTCTAGCAAAAATAGTACCTAGTAATAATTACTGAGTTTTTTTATACAATAATTGATTGTTTTTTTCATTTCCATCCATTTTTCGAGGTAATTTTGTGCGTATTACTCCTTAATTTGATGCGCTAATACTGAGTATTTATACCTAAATTTCCTTACTTACCCCTTTTTAAAATTCTGATCTAGCATTTTTAGAGAACAATTTGTGAGGTTTTAATGAAAAACTTCATAGAAATGAACCGATCTTGTGAAATAATAACTAATTCTCACATAAATATCACATCATATATGCCCTCCTCAGAGGACTTTGTCTTATCTATGACCTGCGATTCAATGAAAATAGCTCAAATTATGAAGGTTTTGCTTTGTGTATATGGCCACTCAAGCAAGCCTCAAGACGAATGATAAAGGGAATCATCGAGTAAAGTAGTTCGGAAATGTATTTTGAGAGGGGAAGTCAATGTCTGGTTTCTATGTAGGAAAAAGTAATTCCATTGATTCTGTAGTTTCATTATACCTCATAAGGTGTTGTACTCCTAAGAAGTAACGAAAATCCATTGTGAAATTACCACCATTGCCTCCATTGGTAGAGACGCCAACGGATTGATACGTTCAAAACAACTTCAATGGCGCTGTGCTTGAATGATGTTTTTATAACTTGAGATGGGAGTAATTGACTCGTGATTTTACATTGATTTCTTACGCTCAAACGGCTTGGTTATTTGTTTGTGAAACTGGGAAGGGTATTCCTCTATTTCTTCAAAGCCCAGTTCAATATCTTTGCCCGAATGAGGTAGATAGGCGGTGTCAAACAAATAATCCCAAATGCTTAATGTAATCCCAAAATTCATCCCATGAGGGTGTTCTTTAGGCAATTGTTTGGCGTGATGCCAAATATGCATCCCAGGACTATTGAAAATGTACTTGAGCCAACCATAGTTAATATTTACGTTGGCGTGATTCAAATGACCAACCAAAATATTGAAGGCATGCAACAAAAACATGTCGCCGATGGTGAACCCAAACATCGTGAGAGGGATAAATAAGGCACTCTTGTAAATGATGGTTTCCATGGGGTGAAAGCGCAAATGAGCAGCAAAACCCATTTCTTCTACTGAATGATGTACTTGATGAAACTTCCACAGCCAAGGCACTTTATGCAGGGTAAGGTGAACTGCCCATTGAATAAAGTCGGCCAATAAAAACAGAAATAGATATTGAGTCCACAGGGGCCAGGAATTGATTTTGATGGCCACCAAGTTTTGATAACCAAACAACTGTAGGAAATCTTTGAACAACGCTACAAATACATTGGAAAGCGCATTGTACCCAATCAACGAAAATAAAAAGAAGTTGAAAAACATGTAAAATACATCTTGCCAAAACCCTTTTCTAACCAACGATTGGTTTTTGCGCCAAGGGCGTACTGCTTCCAGTGCCCAAATCAGCAGCGAGATGCTTATCAGGTAGTAGAAGTAATTGTGCCAAGCAGGGTGGGTGATTTCGTGCCACAAGTAGCGAGCATAACCCGTGAAAGAATTTACGATGATGTCAAAGTATTTTTCCATGTTGTAATGAGCCAGTGCACAATTATGAATGAAATATACACATGAGATGACCTGTTCATGTATATTGTTTTGCTTTGGCCTAAAATATTATAAAACGATTTAGTTTTTGGGTATGATATAGGGGTAATTTCGACGACGCCAATCTTCAAAACCTTCTTTAAGATTGAAGACATACTTGAACCCCATTTTTTTCATCTTGCGCATGGTCCATCGGCTTCGTACTCCAGCCGCACAATAAACAAATACGGGACGGTTTTTATCTAAGCGAGCCAGTTTCTGCTGAAAACCTCGTTGATAATAATCGATTACCGTTGCTCCTGAAATTTTACCTCGGGCTACTTCCCGAGCGGTACGTACATCCAAAATGATTCGACCAGTATGGAGGCTTTTTTTGAGCTCTTGAGCAAAAGTAGCTGCGTCAACACTTACATAAGAAGCACTATTTTGAGCGCATACAACATCACTGATCCAAATACTCCACCCAATTACCCAGCAAAAACGAAACAATGCCATACACAGATTTACTTTAGGTTTTACTACAACAAAACTCTTCAATTATCTCAAAAAGTTCAGTGATCAAAGTCACCAAGCGTGCTAAATTTTTGTTAAGAATAATATAAATAACCTTAAAATAGGTGTTTGATCATTAGTGAGCGGCAAGCATTTTGATTAAGAGGCATATTGCCCAAA
>CALDJV010000136.1 GCA_937899305.1 uncultured Cytophagaceae bacterium | reverse complement strand
TAAGCGATTATTACCGATGAGGCATTGGTTTGTTAAGGAAACAGCATTGGTCGACGGTCTATAGTCCATAGTAGCGCAAAGCGGAACAATAGAGTGATTATCATATTTGCGAAAACAAGAGGATAATCATCGCTTCGCGCAACCATTTAACAATCAGCGTAGCGAAACAATGTAACAATAGAACAATGTAACCATTAACTCACTTCAAGTTTTCTTCAAACAATTTAAAAATCCTTTTGTACTCATCGGCCCAACTACTGGGTTCCACAAAACCGTGACGTTCTACAGGGTATACGGCCAACTCCCAGTTTTCCTTGCGCAATTCAATCAACCGTTGGCTTAACCGCACAATGTCCTGAAACTGCACATTGTAGTCAATCATTCCGTGGCACATCAACAACGCCCCCTTGAGCCCCTTGGCAAAATAGATGGGTGAACTACGACGGTACGCGATGCTGTCTTTGACCGGAGTATTCAAAATATTGGAAGTATAAGGATGATTGTAATGAGCCCAATCGGTAACTGATCGGAGTGCTGCTCCGGCCTTGAAAACATCAGGAGTAGTAAACATGGCCATCAAAGTGATGAATCCACCATACGACCCACCATAAATCCCGATTTTTTGAGGATCAATATCATATGTTTTCACTAGAAACCGGGCGCCGTCTACCTGATCCGACAAATCTTTGCCTCCCATGTATCTATAAATTCCGGTGCGCCAGTCACGTCCATAGCCCTTGCTGCCCCGGTAGTCCAGGTCCAAAACAGTGTAACCATTCTGTACCAAAAAGTGATGGAACATATATTCACGATCGTAGTCGCTCCAGCCTTTGTGGGCATTTTGTAAATAACCCGCGCCGTGTACAAATATGACGGCTTTGCCTTTAGCTACTGGATTTTTGGGGCGATATACTCGAGCGTAAACCGATGCTCCATCTCTAGCTTTGAAGGTAGTTACCTGAGGAGCAATCCAGCGATGCTTTTTGAAATCCGAGGTGCGGGAATCGGTCATCTGGTTAGCTTTACTACCCGCTTTATTGGGCATCAGATAGAGTTCTGGTGGTGTATTGGTAGAGGAATGCAACAAGGCTATCTGACTTTCATCAGGCGATAAAAATCCCTCGTTAAACCCAGTCATTGTCGTGAGCTTGACTCGTTTGCCTCCTTTGAGGGGCATTTTATACAAATGATACTCCCCAGGGTGTACCTCGTTGGTACGCAAATACCACGATTGTTTGTCTTTGGAAAGCTGCACATCAGTAATTTCAAATTTCCCCGAAGTCAGTGCTTTTCTCTTGCCACTTTTAATATTCACTGTATACAATTGTGCATACCCGGTTTTCTCAGATTGAAAATATATCGTTTGATTGTCAGGCAACCAGCCTACATTGCCTACCGAAAAGTACCAGTTACCAATGCCTGGGCCACCTATCCAAGCTTCATCTCGTTGCCGATCTAGTACTTTCAGTTTTCCTTTGTTGAGGTCCACCAGTACAATCCAACGATCTTTAGAATCCAATGCTCGAACCACCATCACTGCTTGTCGGCCATTGTCAGACCAAATAAGTTCGTGTGGAATTACTTTGCGGGCTTTTTTTAGTTTGAGCGATCGTTTGTAGTCTTTGTAATAAGCAGGTGCTTGATAGATTCCCTTCAATTGGGTAAAATCTACCATCTGTACCTGATTGGTAGCCACATTAAAAATACCAAACTCGTAAGTGGTGGTGGGACTTCCTACTTTTGTGCGACGACTCACCGGGTTGGTATAGCCCGACTCGGTAATGAACTGCATCACCTTGGTATATTTTCGGCCTCCAGGGTTTCGTTGCAATATAAAAGTAACAAAGTCTTTACGAGGACTCAGTTGTACACTGTTCAACCTTCGGCCTTTGAGGTAAATGGCCTTGGGGCGTTTTACCCGTGATTTTCTTCGAGCTTTTTGCCCAAATGCCCGGTCTTTTTTGCGTTTTTTCAGTACCTCCATCAGTTCCATTTGCTGGCGTTTGAGCCATTTATCCTGGTCCGCGTTTTGACCTTTCCCTCTTGGGCTCCCCGCTCTAAAATTAGTCAGTTGCTTGAGGGTTCCATCTGCTATGACCCACTCAAATAAATTATCCCCTCGTTGAAAAATAATGCTTTTTTCATCTCCCGAAAAAGTTACCTCAGTTTCACGCTCGATGGTAGACGTGACCTGACGACTTTGACCATTCTTGTACCAGAAAATATCTCCATTTTTGGTGTATAGCTTTTCAGTTCGTGCTTTGTTGTAGGTACCAAACCTTGAGGGCATACTCCTTAATTCTTGATCGCTTACTTTCTGAGGTCTGCCCATTGATTGGCCGTTACTTACCTTGATGTAATAGAGCGAACTTTGTGGTTGTTGTTGAGGGTTCCAGTTAAAATAGATTTTCTGTCCATCTTCTGACCAAAATACCCTCGAGGGAGCCTGTCCAATAAAATTGGTCCCTTCCATGATTTGGTCTATGCTCAGTTTATTTTGAGCCCAAGCCTGGTTTTGTCCATTACAAAGCCCTACTAGAACCAATGCCCATAAAAAGTAAAGTGGTTGGTATTTCATGAATATCATCGCTTTGTTTTTTGATTTGTCTTTTGGTACAGCAAGCCTATCAGGGTGCCCACGCCAGCACTACCCAACGCCCATACAATAAAAATGGTGATTTCTTTTGGAGGAATGACTTGCATCCAGTACAGCGCAAGTGCTATTAAGATGATAACAAGTCCGCCGCCGCCTACAATGTTGATTAAATCTTTGAATAAATTACTTCGCATAGATTACTAGTGTGTAGTGAATTACAAAGAAATGAGAATAATGATGCGATTTGTTCAAATATAGGTGAAATCTGAGTTAGTTTGAGAAAAAATAATTTTGAACATCAATTTGAAATCAGAAAATACATGAAAGCCGTCATTATCGAATCATTTGGTGGGCCAGAACAACTTTCCCTGGGCGAATGGGAAAAGCCTCAACCCACCCAAAATCAAATATTAGTAAAAGTACACGCGACCGCGCTCAATCGAGCCGATACCTTGCAGCGTCGTGGGGCGTATCCTCCACCTGCCGGGGCCAGTCCTATTTTGGGGTTAGAAATTGCCGGTGAAGTAGCTGAAGTGGGTGCCGAAGTAACCCAATGGCAACCGGGTGATCGGGTGTTTGGTTTGGTACCAGGAGGGGGATACGCAGAATATGCTGTGATTCATGAAGCCATGGCCATGCCCATTCCCAATGGCCTTACTTTTGAACAGGCAGCAGCCATTCCTGAAGTATTTTTGACTGCCTACCAAGCAATGAAGTGGTTGGCTGATGTACAACCAGGCGAAACCCTGTTGATACATGCAGGTGCGAGTGGGGTAGGCACTGCTGCGCTCCAGTTAGCTCAAGCGATGGAGGTAAAAACGATTGTAACTGCCTCGGCTCCTAAACACCAAACTTGCTTGGACCTGGGTGCGGCTTTGGCAATCGATTACAAAACGGAAGACTTTCAGCAAAAGGCGATGGACTTTACGGAGGGCAAAGGAGTAGATGCCATCATTGATTTTATTGCAGCCCCTTATTTTCATCAAAATATAGACGCCTTGGCAACCGATGGGCGAATGGTGATTTTGGCCCTGATGGGTGGAATGAATGTAGATGGATTCAACTTGGGAAAGGTACTCCGTAAGCGCTTGAAGATAATGGGGTCTACTTTGCGAGCCCGAAGCCTTGACTACCAAATTCGCTTGAACCAAGACTTGAAAGCCTTTGCAATTCCATTGATTGAACAAGGTAAGATCAAACCGATCATCGACTCAGTGTTTGATTGGGCTCAAGCAGCCGAGGCCCATCAATATATGGAAGCCAATAAAAATACGGGTAAGGTGGTGCTGAAAGTACAATCATAACCTGAAAAATCACGCCTGAATGGTTGAGATATGCTGGCCACGTTCAGGCGTGATGCATCTAATACCTAAAAACAGATTAACATAATCTGTTTTTATAACTTGTTTTCTGAATTATGAGACAGATAGGCTATGTTCTTTTTGTGAGTGTAAATGGATTATACCTCATCCACAGGTACTTCCGTTTTCAATTCTCCTTCCTTGAGTATAATACTAAAAGTGGTCCCTTTGTCTACCTCAGAGTCTTTGATAAAGATGCGTCCTTTGTGATATTCTTCCACAATTCTTTTGGCCAGTGTCAACCCCAATCCCCAACCTCTTCTTTTGGTTGTAAATCCAGCGTTAAATACTTGTTTTACCTGGGTTTTGGTCATTCCTTTGCCAGTATCGGTAATATCAATCACCACATCGCCTTCGGGTATTTCTCGCAGCCTTAACCTCAACTCACCTCGACCACTCATGGCATCCACCGCATTTTTGCAGATATTTTCTATCACCCACTCAAACAAATACCGATTCATGTTCACCATTTTATCGGGGGGAAGCCAATCTTTGACCCTTACTTTTACCTGACTCGAGATTCGCCTCTGCAAATAATTCATGAAGTGCTGAACCACAAAAGAAATATTTTCGGGCTGTAGGGTGGGTTCTGAACCAATGCTAGAGAAGCGCGCAGTTACCATTTGCAGCCTTTGTACGTCTTTTTCCAATTCATCGGCCACAATCTGATCCGCGTCTTCATCGGCGCGCAAATATTCTACCCAAGCCATCAGCGAAGAAATCGGAGTCCCCAACTGATGGGCAGTTTCTTTGGCCAATCCTACCCATACTCGGTTTTGCTCGGCCCGACGAGAGTAGTTAAATGCCAAGTAAGTAAGCAAACTAAAAATAATGATGACTACCAGTTGTACGTAAGGATAGTACCTTAATTGATAGATAAGGTCTGAATTATGGTAATAGATGTAGTTTTTTTCATCAACAAAGGACACAATAATTGGAGGGTTTTCCTCCTTCATAAGCGCAAGTTCTCGTTCGAGAATTTTCTTTTCTTCTTCTAAGATCCTTTGTACCTCCTTCACTGAAGTATTTCTGGGATTGGGAAGTGTGATATTTCTATGGCTGTTAATATTTCCTTTTTCATCAACCAAAATCAACGGAATAAAATTATTTGTTCCAATGATTTCTTGCATCAAAAAAACCAAGTCGTTATCAATTTTAGGATTCACCGCAAACTCTACCCCTTTGGCATACAAATCAATCAAACGCCTTTCACGTTGCTCGAGTTTCTTTACCAATGTATTGGTATAGTAAAGCGAAGCCCCTGCCAAGAGCAAAGCAACGGTAATCATTCCTACTTTGAATTTTGACTTGTTACTATAAATATCCATTTGTGTACAACTTCACCCATTTTGCTATGCATCCGCAATAAAGTACAAAATTAAAAGGAATTATATTTCTTGGAAAGGAAATTTT
>CALDJV010000135.1 GCA_937899305.1 uncultured Cytophagaceae bacterium | reverse complement strand
TTATATCCTAAATTTTAAGCGAGTTTCTTTTTTTATTTCTGTATGGTTTCAAATAGTAAAGCATCTTGTGAGCAGAGAAGTCACAAAAGGTAGTTAAAAAATATATAATTTATTTAATTCAGTGCTTTCTCATCTATTATAAAATTCATTTTCTCTGCTTCAAGGTGTTTTTATTTGTTGAGTATCCCTCTCTTCTTTCTGATCTACACATTAAATTTTGTACTATTCTAGCTTCGCATACCTCTCTAATAA
The DNA here is from genome assembly GCA_937899305.1 of uncultured Cytophagaceae bacterium. Taxonomy (GTDB): domain Bacteria; phylum Bacteroidota; class Bacteroidia; order Cytophagales; family Microscillaceae; genus Microscilla. Next base: position 4,768 of record CALDJV010000135.1, on the reverse strand, counting down.
TTTTAGACTGGCATTTATAACGCTTTTGATTGTACAATTTCAATAAAAATTCTAAATAAATTGTTTAACCACAAACCTGTGGCTACTTTTTGTTAATTTACAGCCCAAAACTAATGTGAGTATACAATGAATACGATTAGCAATACAGATTTAAAAAATTTAACCATAGATACTATCGATGGCATTGCTACCATTACTATTCGTCGTGGTTCTAAACTGAATGCTTTGAACTACGATACCATCGAAGATTTGCGTAAAGCAATGAAAGAAGTGAATAGCAATGGAGAAATCCAGAGTGTCATTATCACTGGTGAAGGTACCAAGGCATTTGCCGCAGGGGCAGACATCGCTGAACTTGCTAAATTGGACGATGTGGGAGCAAAACGTTACTCACAAAACGGACAAGATGTATTTGCCATTATCGAAAACTGCACCAAGCCAATTATTGCTGCAGTAAACGGATACGCCCTGGGAGGCGGTTGTGAACTGGCGCTGGCTTGTCACATGCGTATTGCAGTAGAGGCCGCAAAATTTGGTTTACCCGAGGTAAAGCTAGGTACACTACCAGGCTTTGGCGGTACCCAACGCTTGACTCAAAGCATTGGCAAGGCCAAAACACTTGAATTGATCATGACAGGTGATATGCTTTCGGCCAATGAAGCCAAAGACTTGGGTCTGGTCAATCACGTGGTAGCTACTCACGAAGAATTGATGAATAAAAGTCGAGAGATTTTAACTAAAATTTCGGGTTCTGGACCACTGGCCATCGCGATGGTGATTAAGTCGGTAAACGAAGTATACAGCAGTGATGAAAGAGGATATTTGAAAGAAGCACGTTACTTTGGTCAATCGGCAGGCACCGGAGATTTTCACGAAGGAATGGAGGCATTTTTGCAAAAACGCAAGCCTGATTTCAAAGGAGAATAAAAAGTGTAAAAAACCAGATAAGGTTCATTTGCTTTTACGAAATTGATGCATCCCCTTTTTTGAGGTAAACTTAAAAAAGGGGATGCTGTGTTTATAAAACCGACGAATTTAATAGTTGTAAGTAGCCCGTTTTACTCAAGTGTCCGTTGACCCACTCGGGGTCTAGTTCGGCTCCCAATTTTTTGTAAAAATTGATCGCAGGTTCGTTCCAATCGAGCACTTGCCAGCTGATACGGTGGCAATTTTCATCTTTTGCTTTTTGGGCAAGGGCTTTGAATAAATGCAATCCGATTTTATGTTTACGATAAATTTGTTGGACGTAGAGGTCTTCCAAATACAAGCTTTTTCCTTTCCAAGTAGAATAACGATAATAATAAAGTGCCATTCCTACCACCTTACCATCGTATTCGGCCAAAAAGAAACCATACAAAGGATTGGCTCCAAAACCATCTTCTAACAACTGTTCCTCGGTATTTTCTACCTCATTCAGGGCTTTCTCATACAGGGCCAATTCCTTGATCAACGTCAGTAGTTCTCCTACATCGTTGGGATTCCCTGTTCTTATTGTAATTGTATTTTGTTCCATATACGCTTTAGACTTCAAATATTACTTCGGTAATTTAAAAAAGCCTTGGCAAATACCCAATCTTGCCAACCTACCACATCAAATTTCGTTGAACTCTTATTATCTTTGTGCCCAACATCCAGGCACCAATCATGTTATTATAGTATTCATTGCACATTTTACCCTCAAGAAAATAAATACTTACAGGCTCATGAAAAAAACATTATGTGACGTTCAAACCAAGCGTAAGCACAGCATCGCCCTTTCCCCCTTGGTTTTCACTCTCACTTTGGCCTTCCTGTGGTTAACTTTCACTGGACATGCCCAAAACTTTCAACAGACTGATACCCAAACGGCAGATGTTTTCAATATGGACGATGAATTTGGCACATCAGTCAGTATTTCGGGTAATTATGCGGTAGTAGGAGCTCCTGAACACGACGAAGATGTAAGTGGTGGTAACAACATATCTAATGCTGGAGCAGTATACATTTTTAAGAACGACGGGGCAGGTAACTGGGCCTTCCATCAAAAAATTGTCTCGCCAGCCCGTAACATCAGTGATCAATTTGGAGGGTCGGTGAGCATCGCGGGCGATTATATCATTGTGGGAGCTAACCTGGCCGATTCAAATCCTGCCACCAATCTCAATAGCAATGAAGGAGCAGCTTATGTATTTAAACGCAATACGGGCAGTGATCAATGGGTAATTCTAGGAGCTCCTCTGGTAGTAGCCAATGCAGATCAATTTGGTATTTCGGTTGCTATTACGAACACTGGTGATGCATTTGTAGGGGCCAATGCTGAAGATGAAGATGCCAGTGACGGTGATTTTAAAGATGGTGCTGGATCAGCTTATTTTTATCGCTGGGATGGCACCAATTGGAATATGAAGCAAAAGATAGTCGCTTCGGATCGTGAGCAATTTGAAAGTTTTGGCTCATCGTTGGCCGTATCGGGCAACTTTTTGGTAATTGGAGCCCAAGCCGAAGATGTGAGTACAATAGGTGATAATTTTGGCGCCGCTTATGTTTATCAATTCAATTCCTCTACCGAACAATGGGACGAGTTTACCAAATTGACCGCCCCTACAGCTGATAGAAGTACAAGTGATGCCTTTGGAGTATCAGTAGCCATCGACGGAGACTGGATTGTGGTAGGAGCCAATTTTGATGATGAAAAAGACGATACTGGAACCGACGGTAGTCCTCTGGATAACGCTGGAGCTGCTTATGTTTTCAAATACGATGGCACCAGTTGGAATTACACCAAAAAATTAGTCGCAGGGGTACGTGCAGCAGCGGATAACTTTGGGGTCCGGGTGAGTATCTCTGGTGAAAATATCTTAATAAGTGCTCAAGCTGAAGACGAAGACGAAAATGAAGACAACACCATCAACAATGCGGGTTCGGCTTATATATTTCATTTGACTGATGGTGATAATTGGGTAAGGGCCAAGAAAATCACCTCGAGCACCCGAGAAACCAATGCCCTTTTTGGAAGCCAAGTAGCCATTGATGGTGATTACCTCATTGTGGGAGCTCGTCGCAAAGACATATCGAGTAGTACTGATGCTGGGGAAGTTTATTTTTATAAAAATGGAACCACTTTTAATCCTGGATTGGCTTTCAATGGAAGCGATAGTTACATTGTATTACCTACGGTGAATGAATTCAAGTTTGATGTTACCACGGCCTTTACCATAGAAGCTTGGGTCAAGTTTTCGGGAGGAACATTGGCCGATGGACAGTACCAAAGCATTGTCACTAAAGGAAATGAAGCGTGGCGATTGCGTTTTAAGGGAACTGCTGACCCAGTTTTGTTGTCTTTTGATTATAACGGAACCAACGAGGTAAATTCTAGTGGTACACCAGATTTTAAGCTAGGTGGCTGGCACCACGTAGCGGTGGTATTTGATGGCTCTACCACCACCAAAACAGTGACCATGTACATTGATGGAACTGTCAATGCAAGTCAAGTCTTCAGCAGTGATATGATCCCCAACAACGACCCAGTTTGGGTCGGTAACAATTTCGATGACAATTCGGTATTGAATGGCTCGATAGATGACCTTCGTATCTGGAAAAGGACGAAGGATGCAACTGAAATCGCGGCAGCTAAAGACTGTCAACTAACTGGTAGTGAACCTTGTTTATTGGCGTATCTCGATTTCAATGATGGGTTTCCCAACGGTGAAAATACGGGGCTCACTCAAGTCAAAGATGTTTCAGACAACAACAATTGGTTTTTACTCAATTTTGATCTCAACGACCTCTCCTCTAACTTTACCGATGCCGACCCAACCCTTTCCAGAGCAGGAACTTGTTCCAATGCCATCAATTTACCCGTCATGACCATTTTAGGCAACGGGGCCAACATCAAAAACAACGGCATTGATTTCTCTATGGACAACGATACTCAGTTGGGTAATATAAACATAGGCACCAGTGTAACCCGAACATATACCATTAAGAATACTGGATTGTTGGATTTGAACTTGCTCAATGGCCCCAACTTCGTTACCAATACGGGGAGCTCAGACTTTACCATTACCCAACAACCTACGGTATCTACCTTGGCCCCAAACGCAGAAACTAGTTTCACCATTCAGTTTACCCCTACCATAGAAGATGCCCCAGTAGGCACCTTTTCTATTAACAGCAATGACTGCAACGGCGTATTTTTTGTAAACGTTACCGGAGCAGGCGTCACTGTGCCCGAGATCAATGTACAAGATGATGCCACCCCTGCCAACAGCATTGACAGTGGGGACAACTTTGATCTGGGTACTCAGGCAATCAATGGTTCTCCCATTCTACGCACCTTTACCATTCAAAATACCAATTCAGGAACACTTAACCTCACTGGAACCGCACCCAACTTTATCACCCTCACGGGTAGTAGTGATTTTAGCATTGCGAGTCAGCCTACCTCTTCAACCATTGCAGGCAATAGTTCTACTACCTTTCAAGTACGTTTCAACACCAACACGGTAGGGACCCAAACTGCGGTCCTGACCATTGCCAACGACGACGCCGATGAGGATATTTATACCATTAATTTAAGCACAGAAGGAGTGGCTCCCGAAATCAATCTCGTAGACCCACTGAATAACAACATCGAGACCGGAAACACGGTGAACTTTGGTACCGTTACGGTGGGGAGTAGCACCATCAATCAGACTTTTACCATTCAAAACACCGCAAGTATTGCCACGCTCAATTTGAAAAATTCGGCTCCCAACCTTGTTGCCATTACGGGTGACAATGCTTTTAG
>CALDJV010000134.1 GCA_937899305.1 uncultured Cytophagaceae bacterium | reverse complement strand
TTATTTCCTAAAAATGATCAACCATTGACTGGTTTTGAGCCTTGGGTACTGTTTTCGGCCCATAAAAAAGCCGAAGCTTGGACCCTCAAAACCGCCATCAGTGATCCCTATGTGGGGTTGCCGACGCCCGTAATTCCTACCCAAGATTTGCCTCCCGACCCTTATCGATCGTTGAGGCCTTACACCATCAACGAGGCCGAATTGTTTTTTGGCCGAGGCTGGGAAATCAGAGCATTGTACCAACAAGTGATGGATGATCACCTTCCTAAAATATGGTGGTTGTATGGACAATCTGGAGTAGGCAAATCGTCCTTGCTGCAAGCAGGGTTAATGCCTCGCCTGAGGCAACATCAGGAAGTAAAGTATTACCGAAGAGATGCTAAAAATGGGATCCTGGCTACTTTTGAATCCATTTTTGGTCGTCTTAAAGCCGTTAACGGAACCGAAATTCTGATTGCCTGGAAAGCGATCGAGAGAAAGTACCAACGACCTTTGACCATTATTTTGGATCAAATAGAAGAAATATTTACCCAACCCATTTACTCAGAGGAGCTCCCGCGATTGCTGGAAGTCTTGTATACCGTATTTCGGGACAAGGAAAATCGTCCAGCAGGCAAGGTGATACTGGGCTTTCGAAAAGATTTCCTCTCAGATATGCAAATTGCGTTTGCAAAACGGCCTGAAATATCGTACGGTGATTATGCTCTAGAGCCACTCGAAGAAGCAAACATTGTAGAAGCAATTACTGGAGTAGCTTGTTCTGCTAAAATTCATCGTCAGTATCGGTTGGATTTTGAACCCCATCTACCCGAAAAAATCGCCCACGATTTGGCCAAAGACCGTACTTCGGCCATAGGCCCTACTTTACAAATCTTGCTGGACAAAATGTGGCAGCAGGTGAAAGCCAACCCACATCGGGAGTTCACAGAAAAGTTGTACTTACAGATATTGGCTGATGGAAAAGTCATGGAGCAATTCCTGAAAAATCAATTGGATGCCCTGGCCCAAGAAGCTGCTTATGCCAAATATATGGAGGCAGGCTTGGCCCTGGATATACTACACTACCATGTCACCGATTTGGGTACTTCGGATACCCATACCCGAGCCGCCCTCAAAGAACGCTACCAACATTTGCAGAAAGCGCTGGATTTTGACGCCTTTATCGAAGGCCTCACTTCGTATTATTTGCTTACTCAGGACAAAGACAAAAAAACGACCCTGATACATGACACGCTGGGACCTTTGGTACAAAAGGCTTTCCGAAAGTCTGAAAAAATGGGGCAAAGGGCTACTCAGGTTGTAGAAAATAAATTGCAAAATAAGGTAGCTACATTGTATGCGCGATCTCCTCATTTTATCAGAAAAATACTCGCTGTAATGGCTTTTGTTTTAAAAGAAAAAATATCAGAGACGATTCCGGCCTACCTGAGTAATCTGGAATTGATTATTGTGAAAAGGGGAGTGAATGGGATGAGAAAATTGAAACCTGCTGAAATAGATTTGGTGAAGCGAAGTAAAAAACTAAGAAATGCGACTCGAAGATCTTATGTCTTGATCATATTGAGTGTTTTACTTGTTGTGGCCATTATCAATGATCGTCAACAGATTATCAAAGGTCAAAAAACGAATATTACCCAAAAAGCAGATAGCCTGCTTAACCAGCGAAAGTTATTGGCTTTAAAATCTGAGCGCTTGTCGCAAAAACAAAGAGAAATCAACCGCAAAAACAACCTCCTTATCCAGCGGGAAATAGACATCCAAGTAGCTGAGAAAAGACTGACCGCCCTGGGGGCTTCCTTTGAGGCCAACCGCATTTATCTGGACAATCCGAATCGATCGATTCGCTTGGCCTACGAAGGTTACCAGCAATCGGGACCAAATCCTCCACCCTCGGTACAAAAAACCTTGGCTAATAGTTTTTATGCCTGGTTGGGTTTTGAAAATAATTTTGAACGCTTTCGGACCCAGCTTCAGCTCAAGCATTGGAAACAAACCTCAGCTATTGTAGCTCGAGCCAATTGGCAGGTAGACCATTTGACAGGTAAACAGCTAAGGCTCACCAATTTGAGAAACGGACAGGTGAAAAACCTGCTATTACCTTTTGCTCCTGATGCTCACCAAACCGAGCAAATCAAGCTTTCGCCCAATGGTCAATACCTGGTATTTCTAACCGAGTCGGCCCCTTATGTATACCATTTAGGTAAAAGCCAAGGCCGTTTTTTGAGCAAAGAAGTAAGTTTTACCGCTTCTCAAGTTTGTTTTTCGTCCGATGGCCAGCAAATCGCGGTATTGTCGGAAGACCAGCAGCAGGTTTCGGTGTATACTATGTCCCATCAACAATTTAAAACATTTCCGAAACTGCATCTTCAAAAAGTAAAAACACTTCAATTTTACCAGGATCATCAATTGTTGGTAGCCAGCAACCATACTTTGTTTCGTTATGATCTCCGAAAACAACATTTGACTAAAATTTGTGATACCGGCCTGAGCATTGAAAAAATAATGATAGGGCCTCAGCGACGATATGTGTTACTAATCAATCAAGGCAGCCCCAAGGTAGAAATCTGGACTGCTAATGGACAACCTATATTGGAGTATATGCCTCACTATCTCCGTAACCAAAACGCTTTGAAAATGAACAACATTGCGTTTGCGAATCAATCGTCAGAGATCTATTTCCCTTTTGAGAATGATTTCACTATGGTGGTATGGTTGCCTCAGAAAATTTATCGGATGTTGCAACAAAGTAAGTTTTTCCGAAAGTAAACTTCAGACCTTACTGGTTTTAGAAACCTATCAGATCTAAAAAACAGGAAAATAAGCGAGTCTAAACCTACAAATAATTCATCATCAATCATTGTTTAATACAACTATGACTTATTTTAAACAAGACTGTTTAGACAAGCGTTTTTTTTCGGTGGCGCTCATTTTCATCACCTTGTGGCTGCATACCACTCCACTACAAGCCCTGCCCGATAGCGTGGTGTTCCATCGGTTGGTACAGGCCATTGGCATTAGCCAAAAAGTAAAACTCGTTCCCCAGTTTGAAGTAGTACCCGAGCAACAGCGTGGCATTCGCATTGTGGCGGGCACCAATACCCTGGCCATAGACCAACAATTGTTGACCCTTTGCGATGAGTTCAAGGAAAAGCGCGACCACGTACTCGCATTTTTGATCGGGCACCAATTGGCCATGCATTACGAAAACCAAACCTTGGCTTTTATTCCTGCCCAAGACGACCCGGTTCAAAACAGGCAATTGCTCAGGGCAGATCGTTTGGGGATCATTCACGCTTATATGGCGGGCTTTCCTATGTTAGATTTGTATGATGATATTCTAAAAGAAATCTACAAAGCCTATGGCAAACCCGTGAAGGCTATTTTTAAAATTCGACGGAAACGGGCCAAAAAACTCCAGGAACGTTTAAAGAATTTTTTATTGGTGTTTAGAATGGCCAATTTGCTGGTGATGACTGGGCGCCATTGCGAGGCCCAGGCCGCTTACGAATACATTTTGCAGGCCTATCCGGGCCAAGCCATTTTTAACAATGCGGGGGTCAATCTGTTGTTTGTATTACAAAAAGCCCAGCTAATCCATGGCACCAAATTGCCCTACGTGTATCCTTTTACCCTCAATGCCACCAGTCAATTGAGTCGAGGAACAAATGGGAGGGGGGCTTGTCACCCCCAAGATACCAATCATATTTATCGTCGGGCCGCTTTGTGTTTTCAGAATGCGATTCAACTCAATCCTGAAGAGGCCGAAACCCACCTCAACCTGGCTTGTTTGCGAAGTATGCAGGGACAACTGATACTGGCCCGCCAAAGTGCCCAGCGGGCCGAAAAGCAAGCTACTACTCCCACAATGAAAAACAACGCCCAAGTGGTGTTGGCCATCATTGACCACCAGCAGCAAAAACAATTGGCAGCGATTGAGCGGCTCAAACCTCTGGCCACCAAAGTCCGGGATTTTGTCTATATCAACTTGTGCATCATTCAGCAAGTAGCATTAGGTGGAGTACTCAGCCCCGAAAAAACGCCTCCGATAGAAATGGGGCCTGAAACCATCGCAGGGATTGACTTGACCAATCCCCATCATCGCCCTCAAGATGCTCAATACCGCAGTGGAGAAGCCAAAGCCGATCGGCAGGTAGCGTTGTCTAAGGGAACCCGCGTGTTTCTCAAAATTGTCCGGAACAAAAAAGCCCCCCGTGGCCAAAGCATCGTGGCCCATCAGCTGGTATTTGTGCAGCGGGGCAAATTAATTTACTTTTTGGAAACCCAACCCCCTTATCCTGGAAAAACTACTTTTGGCGGCATTCGACTGGATGATGCTTATGCTAAAGTAGCCCAAGATTTTGGCGACCCTAAAGTGACCCAATCTGGCTTTTTGGCCAGCCAAGGCCACACCTTCCGCATTTACAAAGGGCGCCGGGTGATTTTCAAAATTGAGAATCGCAGTCAACTAGTCAAAGCCTGGTGGTTGCATTATGAAGTAATCCAATAGAAAGCCTTAAAACCTATATTGATACCTTGTCCTCAAAACTGAGGACAAGGTGAAAATCCTCAGAACTGAGGAATAGCTTACCCTCTTAAATATCCAACTTGCCATTGAAAATATTTTTAACCATTAAAACCCATCCGATATGGCAACTCAAAAAATAGGTAAAGTAAAATCTGGTAAAACCAGGTCTAACTATGATGTATACTGGGACGCAAATACCAGAAAAGTATATGTGCATGGTTTTCACTTGAGTTTTAAAAAAGAAGTAGGCAAAGCCAAAACTGCCGCTGAAGCAATGAATGTTGCAGAAGCGGCTGTGTATCAGAAATAAAGTGGGCAAGGAAACTTTTTAACAATAACGAGGATGAACGAAAATATAAAAATTGCTCAAGCATTGTTAAAAGATGTGCAAAAAGAACTGTATGCTTTGGTAGGTGATTCTATTCAGGGGCTGGAGAATATAAAAAAAGAAGAACACTATGGCGAAGTATTCAGGCAGGCAAAACAAAACCTTA
>CALDJV010000133.1 GCA_937899305.1 uncultured Cytophagaceae bacterium | reverse complement strand
ATAGCTTTTGTAAGCAAAAAGAAGTATGTTTGGTTACTGGTGCTTTGGGCACTAGGGTTTTGTTTTTCGGCTCCATCAATTGCCACCTTTGGTCAAGCCAAGGCTTGGCAAAAACAAAACCTTTGATCGGTTCAATCAAGCATTTGTTTTATGACATTATCCCCATCATTTCTCCCTGGTAAGTTGATGCCATTCGTCAATGTTCACCAAATCTATCTACTCCCCTACCTCATCAATTCCACTTTGATAAACACAAATGTCAATCACTGACATCAAACCACACATTTAAAACAAATGACTCAAAACAACCCTCAACTAAGTAACAGTTGCGCAACTATTTATTCTGAAAAATAACAATCGAATCCATGAACTACGCACTACAGTTTTCGGGAAACGAGGCACTTCCCAATCAAACCTTAGACAACTACAACTTTGCTTCCGAAGATTTCACTTTACAATGCTGGGTAAAATCCAGTCAGGCGGGTACTTTGCTTAGTGAAGTCGACAGTGGGCTTTTGTTGAGCATTACCCCTGATCACCAACTCTATTTTTCGGTTCAAAACAAAGGCATCACCTCAGTCAATCACCTTGCCATCGACGATTGGCTCCACATTTCGGCTACTTGCCAGGCAGGTCGTTTGTCGTTGTTGCTCAATGGAGCACCGTTGCTGGTAGCCGAAGGCATCCGCCCTTCCAATAGTTTAAGTAAAGCAGGCTTTCAAATTGGTGGGGTAGATTTTCAGGGTACTTTTGGACCAGTCAATATTTGGAAAGTCGCGCTCAATGCTACCCAAATTAAAGCGCAATTACGGGGCGGTACTTTGGGCCAAGATGCCGATTTGTTGCTACACCACACCTTTGATCACCAAGCATTGGATTCAGCCACCACCCCACTGGCAACCAGCCCTTCCCCTGATACCCAAGTGGTGCAAGTAGTTGAGCAACAAGTGAATTTTACGATTACCAACGATACCGACGACGAGCTTTTATGTTCTAAAAAATGCTCAGAAGTACATTTCACTGAGTTTTCGGAGCGCATTCCAGGAAAAACCACCCAAACCTACGCAATATCGGGCGACCCTTGGACCTTGATAGATTGCGAACTAGAATTTAAGAACCCGTTGGGGCAAGTCAACATTGCCATCAAAAAAACCAAGTCGGCTCACGACTCTAGCATCATCAGCACTACCCCAGGGCTTGACAATGCTTTGATGAGTGAGGTTCAGCAAAAAACCGATCAATCCAATGAAAATGATTTGCTAAAGGGCGAAGTAGTGGTGGCCACCGATTTGGTATTGATCAACATGGCCCATTTTCAAGAATTCCTTTACATCGTCACTGGCAAAGGGGGGCTCAAAAAAGAGCAAATCGTGACAGATGACCAAAAGTTTGGAGATCTGTACCGCTACAACCGGGCTTCCCAGGTTTTTAATCGTAAGTTTCAATTCCGCCCTTTGGCCATTGTGTATTGTCAGTCTACCGAAGACGTACGTTTGGTATATACCACCGCCCAACAATGTAATTTACCCATACGGGTACGCTCGGGAGGGCACGATCACGAAGGGGAATGTTCGGGGACCAATACCATCGTCATTGACCTGTCACAAATCAATGCCGTTACTTACACCGATCAAGCGGGTCAGCCTACCACCAGCAATACGGGAGTGCTCGCCCACATTGGCCCTGGAATCAAGTTTGGCAGCCTGACCACCCAGCTGGCCCAACGCGGGGTCATGATTCCTCATGGCACCTGTGCTACCGTGGGCATTGCTGGATTTACTTTTGGAGGTGGTTGGGGCCCCTGGACCAGAAAAAGGGGGATGTGTTGCGAAAGATTGGTAGGAGCCACCATTGTGTTGGGGAACGGACAAGTAGAAACGCTTCAAATCACGGATACGGACCCGGCCAAAAAGGACTTGCTCTGGGCATTAAAAGGAGGAGGAGGAATGAGCTATGGTATTGTGACCGAGTTGGTCATTGAAACCTTTCCTTTGCCCGAGTTTCTAATCAAATTTGAAATATCGTGGAATCCGCTTAAGCTAGAAAAAGGCATTTTGACTTTGGCTACGGAGGCTACTACGCCTACCATCGAGGTACTTACGGCCTGGGAAAAGGCCATTGGATCTACCGAAACCCCTCGTTTGATTGGCACCAATTTGAAAATTGTGGGCAAACCCCGTCAGGAGCCTTTCGATGCGGCTACTGAAGTACACAATTGTGTGATGTATGGCTATTGGGAAGGTGATTGGGAAAGTTTGCATCAATTTCACCAGGAATATTTTGCCTCGGGTACATTGAAAGTAACAGGTACGGGTGGCACCCAAACCGACCACGAGGAACCTTATGGGGCCAACCTGATGAGTGATTGGGATCGAGAATCGTTTCAGCGGGTATACCAACTGATGAGTGGAGAGGCCAATCACCCCGAGAACAGTCCAATTCCGGGCGATTTGGATGCTCCCGCTCCTCATAAAATCACTTCGCGTCTGGTCAATCCCGAAGGTTTGCAACAAGAAGGCCACGAGGCTTTGTTGTCCAGTCTGACCTCCCCACTCATTATGGAAGAAAATTGGGGGTTGGGATTATTTTCATACGTTACGTTGGGGGCCATTGTAGGCGATTTTTACCATCAAGAAGCCCATCGCCTTAGCGACCAAAGTGCTTTTCCTTACAAGGATCGGCTGTATACCATTCAATACCAAACTTGGTGGAACATGAAGTTGAGCGAACAGGAGAAGGAACAACAGAATAAGGTGTACAACCGTACCAATCGGGCTTTGGATTGGATGGAAGTGGCCCGCGATTTTGAAATTCCTCATACTGGAGGGGCTTTCATTAGTTTCAAGGACAGTTCTATCCCTACGGAAACTTATTTTCAGCAAAATTATGAAAAACTGAAGCGCATCAAGGAGGCTTATGCTCAGGACGAGTTCAATCACTTTAGAACCCGTAAAACGATTATTTGATTTTTTTAGTTGGGAGCTCGTAGTTGGGAGTCTGTAGCACTGCAACGCATCACGAACCGAACTACAACAATGAGCCAAAGGCAGAATAATGACTTTTCATCATATTTGCGAATAAGATAAAGAAATTGGGGAAATAAAAAAGCGTATGATTTCAGTGATGAAATCATACGCTTGATTCAAAAGACGTTGATTATACGTCCTTAATTTTTCTCAAAACGCAGGTGATATTCCTTGTCTTGGTCGAGAATTCGGAATACGTAAAAACCTGCTGCCAAGTCCTGTACATCCACCGAAAGGGCTCGAGTACCAGGTTGCCATTGACCTCGCTTCACTGTCTTCCCTCCTATCGATATAATCTCCCAAGTAGCACTGGCCGATAGCCTATGACTGGTACCCAACTGAATGTTGATTTTATTCAACGTAGGGTTGGGGAACAACCTTGCTCCTGATTTAGACAAATCTTCGGAAACTCCAGTTACTTGGTGCTCACTTTGGCCTTCATCAGTACGGTTACTGATCACACTGGTGGCTGCCGCCTGATGAACTTCCCGAACTTGGTAATCTTCTACAAACACCACCACTCGGAAGGCATCGGGGTTGAGGTTTCCAATATCCCAACTGAAATCAAGCTGCTCGGTATCTCCCAAAGCCCAATTGGTTCCTTTGTAGGTACCTGCTGCATCGGGGAACATTTTGCGCACTACGTTGTAAAACGTTTTTCCATTTCCATTGGCGACCGAGTCTATCAATACCACATGCATGACCACGGGGCGGTCAAATTGCTGAAGTGCAGTGACCGTAGCCGATACATTGAGCTTATTACCCGACACCGTAGGCTGACCAATGTCAATGTTAAATGGAGATACAATCAGGGTTCGGTCGGCAAAATAATCCTGCGTCCACTGTCCAATCTCTTCATCATTGAAATAACCATCTACTACTCCACGAGGTACCTCACGAATACCATGGTAGAACGAACGCCCACTTGGGTCTTTGTCGTTTTGCTCATTCAACTCATCTGCCCCTGGAAAACCAGTGTGGTAGTGAATGCTGATTACTTCGTTTTTATTACCGGTTGCCGGGAAGTTTTTCACTTCCAAGTCTTTGGCTTCGGCATCGGGGATGCTTGCATTGATGAAGTACTCTAACAACACTACTCGGTTTCGGTTACCAATGACCACATTGTCAAATGCAAAACCGTCAAAGTTTTCGTCTGGTGGGTTATCACTATTGCTACCAAACGACATCCGGAAACGTACCATTCGGTTTGAAATACCCAATTGTTGCATTTTCACCAATACTTCAGTCAAGCTATATCGGGCAAACCGCCATTTTCCATCCACAATGTCACTTCTCCCCGACCATCCTTGATCTGTTGGGTTGGCGGTGACGTCAATGGTATTACTGGCCTCTCCGGGTGACCCCAAAATGGGGGTGGTGTTGTACCAGTCTATTCCCAAACCTTCGGTTCCCAAACGTTGCCAGGTTTTGCCATCATCAATCGTATAGAGCAATACTACCCCATCGGCTCCTTGGTCGGTATCGGACCAGTAACGGAACGAAATCATCGGTTTGGAAAGTCCACCAATGTCAAAGCAGGGGCTTTCTACATAAGATTGCTCATTACTGTTGTAGTTTGCATTGGAACTCACCCGATTAAGATTGTCTCGGTTGTCGGTAATCCAGGCGTTGCCTGTATTGTTTCTAATCAAGAATCCATCCGGTTCTTTGACTTGCCAACTGGTACTGTCTATAGCTACTCGGTTGACATCTACCACCCCGTGCGAAATCCAACCACTGGTTCCATTTTCAAAGCCTTCGGTATAAAATTGCTGTTCGGTGACGGTAACTACTGGGAAAATATCGATTCTACGACGCAACACATAAGTGGCCACACCGTCCTTGGTCACCAAGGTCAGCTCTACCCAATAGGTCCCTTCCGATTGGTATTCGTGATTGACTACTTCACCCGTCACAGTAGGGCTGCCATCGTCAAAATCCCAAGTAATACTGCCAATGGTATCTCCGGTGAGCACCGACTGGTTGGTAAACTTAG
>CALDJV010000132.1 GCA_937899305.1 uncultured Cytophagaceae bacterium | reverse complement strand
GCATATGCAGCATATTTTAACATATGCTACATAAGGCCAAAGTCGAGCTAAGAACGAACAGAGAAACAAGAAACACACCATCATGGAAGACAATATCTTACAGGATGAGTACTCAGGGATTAATACTATTGTTAACCCTTTTCCAGGTCTTCGCCCATTCTCAGTCGACGAAAGTTATTTATTTTTCGGACGAGAGGGGCAAAGCGATGAAGTATTGCTTAAACTTGCCGAAAACCGATTTGTGGCGGTAGTAGGGCCGTCGGGTAGTGGTAAGTCTTCTTTTATATATTGTGGCGTAATCCCTATCTTGTATGGTGGGTTTATGACCGATCGTACCTCCAACTGGAGCGTAGTGGTGAGCCGTCCTGGTGCCGGACCCATTGATAACCTATCCGATGCCATCCTCAAGCATGACAAAACCTACCAGTCTTACGACGAAGAAAATAAGCAAATCAAAAAGGCCATTACCTCTACCTTATTACGCAGTAGCTCGCTGGGCTTGGTAGAGGCAGTACAACAAACCAAAGAATTTAAAGACAGAAACGTATTGATCCTCATTGACCAGTTTGAGGAATTGTTCCGTTTCAAAAAAAGTGAAGAAAATAAAGACTCAGTCAATGAATCATTGGCTTTTGTAAACCTCTTGATGGAGGCCATCAAAAGTACCAGTGCGCCCATTTACCTGATCATTACCATGCGCTCCGATTTTATCGGAGATTGTGCCGCTTTCCCTGAGCTCACCGAGTCCATCAATCAAAGTTATTACATGATTCCGCAAATGACTCGTAAGCAAAAGCAAATGGCGATTACGGGGCCGGTTTTGGTAGGTGGAGGATTGATGACTCCTCGCTTGGTACAAAAATTACTCAATGACGTAGGCGATAACCCCGATCAATTGCCCATTATGCAGCATTCATTGATGCGTACCTGGGATTTTTGGACGGACAATCGTACCAATGTTGATGAGCACATAGACATAGAGCATTACGAAGCCATTGGTACCATGAAATCGGCCCTTTCTCAACACGCCGATGAAGCCTACGATGAGCTGACTGAAGAGGAACGGAAGATTTGCGAGGTAATGTTCAAGGCCCTCACCGAAAAGGCTGGAGATAGTAGCAGTGGGATTCGACGCCCCACTCGTTTGGCCGAAGTTTCGGCCATTGCCAGTACCTCTGAGGATGCGGTCATTAGAATTGTAGAAAAATTTCGTCAGCCGGGACGTTCATTGCTGATGCCACCTGCGGGCATTCCCCTGGATGAAGACTCAGTCATAGACATTTCTCACGAAAGTTTGATGCGTATTTGGGTACGCCTAAAAGCTTGGGTGGAAGACGAAGGAGAAGCAGTACAAATGTATTTGCGTTTGTCAGAAGCGTCGGCCATGTACCAAATTGGTAAATCTGGTTTATGGCGTCCACCCGATTTGCAACTGGCGCTCAACTGGAGAGAAAAACACAAGCCCACCCTGGCTTGGGCCCAACGCTACGATCCTGCCTTTGAGCGGGCGATGGTGTTTTTGGATTATAGCCAAAAAGAGTTTGAGACCGAGCAAAAAATCAAAGAACTCCAGCAAAAAAAGGCATTACGTCGGGCTAGAGTTACCGCGCTGTTTATGGGTACAGCGACGGTCATCAGTATTGGTTTTTTGGTTTATGCGATTTCGCAACAGGTAGAGGCCAATAAACAAAGTACACGAGCCCAGGAGCAAGCCACCATTGCCAAGAAAAACGCGCTAGAGGCCGACAAGCAGAAAAAAGAGGCTTTGAGTTCTAAAGAATTGGCCGATCAAGCCCGGGATAAGGCGGTGACCGCTGAAAAACTGGCCCTAGACGAGAAAAAGCACGCTGAAGAAGAGCGAAAGAAAGCCGATGAGGCCCGTTCGTTGGCGGATGTAAAGAGAATAGAAGCCGACAGACAGAAAAAACGAGCCGAGCAAAAAGAAAAAGAGGCCCGCAACAGTGAAAAGAAAGCCAAGGATAGTGAGAAAAAAGCACTAGCCAGTGAGAAGAAAGCCAAAGACAATGAAAAGAAAGCGATTGACGCCAACAAGGCGGCCTTTAATCTACGAATGCTTTCTATTGCGCAATCTATGGCCATCAAGTCTACCCAATACTCTGATCCACGAATCCAGGCAAACAATGCACAAAAGGCGTATCAGTTCAACAAAAAATATGGAGGAGATACCTTCCAACCAGATATTTATCATGGATTGTACTATGCCATCAAGCGCTACGAGCCCAAAGATTATAACCAACTGGTAGGGCATACTGAAGCCGTGCGAATGATTGCTCCATCTTACTCTAGTAGAGGACAAATTGTGTATTCTACTGGAAGCGATGGTTTGATTTATCGTTGGGACCTGAAAAGCCCAAAAAATGCCCCAGTCTTGTTAGGCAAAACCGGAACCAATGTCATCAATCGGGCTTTGGTAGTAAGCCGAGACGGTGGTTTTTTGGCTTGTGGGGGAGATTTTAACAAGGTGTTATTATTTACGATCGATCGCAATGGCAAGGCGTCTAAGAAAAAGATTTCATTGAATAAAGGGGAAAAAGTCTGGAATTTGGGGTTCACCCCCAACAATCAAGGGTTGGTGATTCATACCTCAGACCAGAAGCTCTTTTATTATGATATCAAAAAGAAAAAGAAACGTGAAATTGCCCAGATGGAATCTAAAGTAAATGGCATGGCGGTATATCATAAACCCAATGGGGCCAGCCATTACATTGCGGTTACGATGGACAATGGCAAGCTTGTCTTGCTGGATAGCAACAACAATTACCAGCGCCAAGATTTTTTCACCAATACCCTCAATGGCAAGCCAGTAAAAATGCAAGCGGTTTCATTTAGTACTACGGGCAAGTTTTTGGCGGCAGGGGATGTCAATGGGATCATTAGAATCTGGGATTTTTCTACTCCCCAAAAGAAGCTCAAAATTCAGCTAGAAGGACACACCGCCATCATTAGCAATATTGAGTTCAATCAGAACGATACCCAAATGGCTACCGCAAGTTTTGACAAAGACGTACGCTTGTGGAACCTGAGAGAAGACAAATTGACCAATAGCCCGATTGTGTTAGATGATCACAAAACTTGGGTATGGTCTATTGCGTTTAGCAACGACGGCAATTATCTGCTGGCCGGATGTCGCGATAACCTGGTAAGGCTGTGGCCTACCAATCCAAACCTTATGGGTGATATTTTAACAAAAAAAGGCATTCAAAATTTGAGCTTGGAAGAATGGAAACGTTACGTGGCCAAGGACATCGACTACGAACAAACTTTCAAGGCTCCTTTGAAAAAAGGCAATGTAAAGCCATCAAGTACCAACCGGAAATAACTCATGACATCTTATAATAAATACAACATCAGGTCATTTGTAGGAGCGTTTTTGTTACTGGTCATTAGTCTGGTAGCCCATGCCGATCCTAAAGAAAAAGATTGTGCCAAGACATTGGAAGAAGCCAAGGCCGCTTATGAAGAAGGCCGAATCAATGATGTGCCCAATATTTTGAGCGATTGTATGGACGTGTTTGAAGACAACAAAGTACGCAAAGGAAACTTTGACCGCAACCAGAAAGTAGAAGCGTATCGTTTGTTATCATTGACTTATCTATACCTCAATGAGGAGACAAATGCGGAAAAAATCTTACTCAAGCTCCTGAAACTAGAGCCAGAATATCGCTTGAAAAACAATGAGCCCAGTGAGTTTAAAAACCTGTACGGCAACTTCAGAGTACGACCAGTGCTGGCTTTTGGAGGCAAAGGAGGAGGAAACATCATGCGTTTCAACGTAACCAAAACTTTTAGCACCAACAATCCACAGGCATCTACCGAAACCTACACCTCAGGCCTTGGTTTTCAGGTAGGAGGAGCAGTAGAACTACCGCTGAACAAAAAATTGGGGTTGTTTTTAGAGACCTATTTTTCAGGGCGTAGCTATACCCTAAACAACGAATTGTTTGGGTATGCCTCTACCAACTATGAAGAAAGTCAAAGTTGGATTGAAATTCCTTTGGGGGTGCGATACAACCTGGGAGATAAATATAATTTTAGTGGGCATCTCAAACCCTACGTATTTGCCGGGGTATCTACTGGTTTGTTGCTCAATGCCAGTACGGTAGTCATTCGCCGAGATCGGGTAAACTCTGAGGAGTTAAGAGAAGTCACCGGAACTGCGATTCCAGTTACTAACCTGCGAAACAGATTGAATATTTCTGCTTTGTTTGGTGCGGGCGTAGAACTCAAGCAGGGGAGGGGCTATTTGGTCTTAGACCTGAGATATTACTTGGGGCTGACCAATTCGGTAAACGCTCAGCAAAGATATAGCATCAATGAACTGATCTTTAAGTATGGTCATATCGACAATGACTTTAAACTCAATAACATCGCCATTTCGGTAGGTTATATGTATCCAATCTATAAGCCCAAGAAAATAAGATAATCCGTTATTGAAATGAAATTAAAAATTTTTCTATACCTGGCTTTGTTTGTCGCCCTGGTGGCCTGCAAAACCACGCCCTCAGTAAATCCTGATGATTCGGGTTTGTTTATCAAGATGTTTGGTGGAGCCACCAACGACGAAGCTTACTCGGCAGTAGTAGCCGCTGATGGTGGCTATGTATTTTTAGGAGCCACGACTTCGTTTACCCAAGGGGCCGACAATCCCCAAGATATTTTTTTGGTAAAAGCCGATCAAAACGGCAACGAGGTTTGGAATCGTAACTTGGGAGGACACGCGGGTAAATCAATTCAAAATACCCCCGATGGTGGATTCATTGTTTTGGGAGATACAGTGGTGTCGGATACCAGTAGTTTTACCCTGATGAAAACCGATGGAGAAGGCCAGGTGCAATGGACAGTCAACTATGGCTTGTCTAATCGCAACGAGGTGGCTACCAATGTGCAGCTGACTACTGATGGAGGATATTTGATGATGGGCAATGTGTTGAACAACGATGGTAGCTCAGATATTTATGTAATCAAAACCGATGGCCAAGGAGCCGTGATTCGGGAGCGTGTATATGGTTTTGCCAATTTACAAAACTCTACGGCAACCATTTTGGAGGATGCTACTACTAAAGATATTTTATGGTGCGGAACCGCATTTACCGCGACCAGTGCCACCTCCGACATCAGGGTAGTACGGGCCAACGACATTGTAAATACTCAGTGGGACTTTTTCTTTGGTGGAGCCCAAAATGAAATTGGCAAGGATATGAAACAAGTATCGGATGGCTATGTGATCGTAGGCACTACTACCAGCGAAGGAAGTGGAGGTTCGGATGTTTATTTGATCAAGATCAGTGAACAGGGAGTGCTGCAATGGAGCAAAACTTTTGGAGGGGCAGCCGACGATGAAGGAGAGGCCATTAGCCTGACTGAAGATGGTGGTTTTATCATTACTGGAAGTACCGAAAGCGAAGGCGAAGGCGGTAAAGATGTTTTTTTGATTAAAACCGATGCAGAGGGCAATCAGGTTTGGACCAAGAGTTTTGGCGGAACCCGCAACGATGTAGGGCGGATTGTGCTGCAGACCCAGGACAAAGGATTTTTGGTACTTTCTACCATTGTATTTGAAAACAACAACATGCTGGCCTTGATCAAGACCAACGAAACTGGAAGCTTGGTAAAGTAGCTCATTTTTTCTGAAATATGATAGTACCTGGTTAAACACAATTTAATCAGGTATTTTTTTTACTCCACTGAAACTAACTTAAATTGTATACCTTATTGAATCAAACCCAAAATGTATACATATGAACAAATCATTTGCTAAAGTAGCCCTGGCTTTCTTCGTATTATCATTCACCCTGGCATCTTGTGGAGGAGGCTTTTATGAAGGATATGAAAAAGTAAAGAATGAAAATGACCTGCCCATTTGGGATATCAAAGACGTGAAAAAATTTACGGTAGATATTCAAGACATTCAAGTCAAATACAAGTTGAGCCTTTCCTTGAGGTATGCCTCAGGAGTGCGAAGATCCAGTGTAAATAGTTTTACCTTGAAACTGACTACGACGAGCCCAGATGGAAAAAAAACAGTGAAAGACTACGTAATCAATCTCAAAGACAAAGAAGGCAAGTTTTTAGGAGATGCCGCAGGTGATCTCATTGACTTGATGACCTTGGTAGAAGATAACTATACGTTTTCCGAAAAGGGGAATTATACTTTTGAGGTGATCCACAATATGCCTCCCAATACTTCCATTTCAGGCATCCTGGGTGCAGGAATCAGGCTAGATAAAATAGAGCAGAAGTAAATCTCAAGTAATTATATTCTTCTGTCATTCGCCAAACAAAATATTTAAATTTGCGGTTTTCTTTTACAGTTAAACATTTTTAAATAATCACTTTTGTAATGGCAGAAGAAAACCGCTTGTTTGAGGAAGGTATGACCCACTACCGGGCCAAAAATTATGAAGCTGCAATCCAATCATTTACCAAAAAATTGCGCAAAACCCCCGATCACCTAGGAAGCATTTGTCAACGTGGAGGTAGCTGGATGCAATTGCGGGATTATGAAAAAGCCATTCAGGATTTTGACCAAGCCATTGGCCTGGATGATGAAATCGCTGCTGTATATGCCGAGAGGGCAGTAGCCAAATACCAGCTAAAACAATACAAAGAAGCTGTTCAGGATTTTGACAAAGCCGTAGAACTTGAGCCAGACAACCCTTATCGGTACTCTAGCCGTGCTTATATTTTGGCGAGCATTGGGGACAAAATAGGGGCCCTACATGACTATCGCAAAGCGTTGGAAATGAATCCTGACGATCCCATTGTGCAAAACAACCTGGGATTGTTAGAAGAAACCATGGGCTATTCTAAAAAGGCTCAGGAGCGTTACGCGAAAGCAGATGAGTTGCTGGGAATTACTGAAGAAGATCGTCAAGCCCGACTAGAGGATGCCATCGAAAAATATGAACAGGTCGAGGCTTCCCGTCAAGCCAACCGAGTGAAACCACCCGAACCTACCAAACCCCAAACCAAAGATTACCTAAGCATCATGAAAGGCGTGTTTACTTCCAGAGAGACATTTGGGGATTTTATGTCCTTTGTAAAGGGGAAGTTTTCTCAAAAGAAAAGTGACAACAAACAGTAATCTATCTATAATCATTTGCACACCCCCGATTTTCATTCTAAATTACTTGCAATTGCGGAATAGCATGTTGATTGCATATGATGTGAAGTTGGAAAAAATAATCAGAGTTAGATGGTTCTATGGTTCCGCCTGCGGCTTATTGTTGCGTTGTTAAATGGTTAAAACTTCGTTTATGGCTATTTGGTTCCGCGAGGCGATGAAAAACTATGGACTATGGACCGTCGACTGTGGACTATAAATAAAAAAACTAAAACTTATGAATAAAAACTTTGAACTGAAAGACCGGGTAGCCATTGTGACAGGTGGTGCCCAAGGCATAGGAAGAGCCACTGCGCTCATGCTAGCCGACCACGGAGCCAAAATTGTGATTTGGGATGTAAAAAAAGAAACTGCCCAGGCTACGGCGAGTTTGCTCAAATCGAAAGGGAGCAAGGCGATGTTTATGGAAGATGTAGACATTACCAAACTAGAGTCGGTAGAACAAGCCTGTGCTAAAATAGTAGAAGAATATGGTCAAATAGATATTTTGGTAAACAATGCAGGGATTGTAAGGGATGCTTCGTTTAAGAAAATGACTCCTGAACAATGGCAGCAAGTAATTGATGTAAACCTTACCGGAGTTTTTAATTGTACCAAGGGAGCCTCTAAGTATATGATGGAATCCAATTATGGTAAAATTGTAAACTTGGCTTCAGTAGTGGGTATTTATGGAAACTTTGGCCAAACCAATTATGTAGCCGCCAAAGCAGGGGTGATCGGAATGACCAAAGTATGGGGGCGAGAACTAGGCAAGCACAACATTACAGTCAATGCCATTGCTCCGGGACCTACTGATACCAGTATGTTGGCCACTGTACCTGATGAAATGCGACAGCAAATGAAACAACGTATTCCTTTACGACGCTTGGGACAACCTGAAGAAATTGCTAAAGCTATTTTGTTTTTTGCCAGCGATGCGTCTAGTTTTGTTACTGGGCAAACCTTGACTGTAGATGGAGGAACTTATTTAGGAGGTTAAAACAATCCTGATAGGCATAAGGGAGGGTGTAAGAAATAGTCTCCCGATTTGAGTGCGTTATTTTGATTGTAGATAAGTTCTTTTTTTGCGCCCATAGCAGCGCTACGGGTAATAAAAAAGACGAAATATACGGACAAAAGAAGGGCTAAAAATTGGGTATGTTATTTTTTGTACCCTCCCTAAATATAAAATCGTGGGTAATGAATGCAGCAAGCAGGAATAACCCACGATTTGTTTTTCGATGAGGCCAAACGATGTGCTTTTATCAAGCCAGTCACAAAAGAAACTTTGGTTTTTTAGGGTTTGATTTATCTTTTTTTGTGATTCCTCCGTTATTACAAAAAAAGGATCAATCAATCATACTTTATGAGACACCAAATTAAATTATATATACTGCTTTTCGTATTTTTTACAGTGACTCAAAGTCAGGCTCAAGGCAAAAGATTTTATGGCAATAGCAATAGTTATTATGTAAAAGCCAACGAAAACTTCAAACGAGGTGCGTTGGAGTTGCAAATGGGCGATTTTAAAAGTGCGTTGAAGCATTTGGGATTGGCTATTAAGCAAAATCCAGGATATGCTGATGCTTATTTCGAGCGAGGTCGTACCTATTTGGCCATGCAAGACTATGACCAGGCCTACCAAGATTTTCATCGATCTTCTCAATACAACCCCAACAAAGCCGCTCCTTACCTTTATAAAGGTATCATTCATTATGAAAAGGATAAACCAGAGTTGGCTATTCAGGAATACAATCAAGCCCTGAGATTGGACCCCAAGTTTGCGTTGGCTTATAACTACCGGGCGGAGGCCTACAAAGAAATTGGATTTACCCAAAAAGCGGTGGATGACTATTCCAATGCGATTAATTATGCTCCCAACGAGGCCATTCTATACTATGGACGAGGCCAATGCCGATTGGATATTCGTAAGTACAAAAGCGCAGTGAAAGATTTCAGCAAAGCCATCGAGCTGCAACCTTACGAGCTAGAATATTATCATAAAAGAGTATACGCCCATTTTTTGGCGGGAAATTACCAGCAAAGTGCGCAAGACATAGATTACTTGATTCAAAAGGATCCTCAAAACGTATTGGCTTATCATTATGCATTGAGTGCGTACTGTAAAGCGGCCACCAACGATTATCGGGGAGCGATTAGAGCCATTAACAAAGTAATGGAAATGGAACCTGAGGAAGCCCATTATTTGATAGAGAGGGCAGGTTATTATGAGGCGTTGCACAAGTATGAGCCAGCCATTGATGACTACACCAAGGCGCTGCAACATTATCCAGACAGCACTCATTTTTATGGCAAGCGAGCCGAGTTGTTTTTAAAGCAGGAGGACTACCCCCATACCATCAAAGATTGCGATTTACTCATTGCCAAGCAACCCAAAAATGCCCGAGCTTGGTACCTCAGAGGGGTGGCAAAAATGCGGACCAAATATCGTAAAAGAGAGATCAAAAAAGATTTACAACAAGCCGCAAGTTTGGGTTATCCTCGTGAAAAGATGGAATCACAAGCCTACAAGTACGCCAAGCGTGGTTTCAAGAAAAGAGTAAATTAGATTGTTAAATTGTTTCGCCTTCGGCTTATTGCTAAATGGCTACGCAAAGCGATCATTCATTTGTATCGCTTTGCGTTACTGTGGACTAAAAGTTAATTGTTCCGCCTTCGGCTCATTGTTGCATTGTTAAATTGTTGCGCAAAGCAATGATCATATTCTCAATTTCGCGAATGTGATAACAAATATATTGTTTCGCTTTGCGCTACTATCGACTAAATAAAACTACCAACTCCTAACTCCGGACTACCAACTAGAGAAACTCCGGACTATGGACCGTCGACTGTGGACTAAAGAAAAAAACTACCACTCTTCTACCGAATAGCTCGTTTCTTTGTAGCGATTCATGATTTCATACACCAAGTCATTGTCCAATACCTGAGCAAATATATTTTGATAAACCCCCTTGTTATTGCCCAAAGCACTCCAAACCCATTTTTTCTCGTATTGCATCAAAAACTCCCAACTCCAGGGCAATCCAGGGTTTTCACTGAGTTTACTCCAGTGCCATTTCTCGATGTGGGCTTCAAAAAAAGGAACCGACCAAGGCAATCCAGGGTTTTCACTCAGTTTTTGCCAGTCCCATTTCCCGTAATAATTTCTAAAAAATAACGGGTTCCAATCTAAACCCCGGTTGTTACTAATCTTACGCCAATTCCAGTGATCGATGTGGGTCTCAAAAAAATCTTCGTCCCAAGGCAAACCTACATTGGTGCTGAGGTAATTCCAGTCCCAGCGATCAATGTATTTTTCAAAAAACTCCCAGCTCCAGGGCAAGCCTTTGTTCATGCTTAGGTTTACCCAATCCCATTTCTCCTCGTATTCGGCCAAAAACGCTTCACTCCAGGGCAAGCCCGAGTTCATACTTAGGAAGGGCCAATCCCAACGACTTTCGTATTTCTTGAGCAGCTCTCTACTCCAGGGTAAGCCCGAATTGAGACTCAAAAAACCCCAATCCCAACTATTTTCATACTTTTCGAGAAGTTCGACCGACCACGGGAAGCCAGAGTTCATACTCAAACCCCAATCCCATTTATTTTTGTATTGGTCCAACATAACCATCGACCAGTTCAAGTCTTTGTTTTCACTCAAAAAGTGCCAATCCCATTGGTTTTGGAAGGTATACAGTAGATCACCATTGATAGGGTATTGGTTCGCAATAAGATGTACCAAAAACTCAGGCTGTACCTTGAATAATTTTAAGATACTTGCCCGGTCAAGTACTCGTGTGTCTTTTAGTTCCATTTCTGTTAATTTCCTAGGCTATTAATTGGCTGATGTTAGGAAAATTTATACTATTAAGATGTCATTGAAGTACAAAATCCTCATCATAAACTGGAGGCTAATTTTTGAATTTATCATCCAAAAAGAAAAGAATGTTTTAAGTGGAACATTGATATCGAGAAATTGTTCAAAACCACTTTGAGGATTCAAAATAACGAAAACGTACCAGAAATATCAAGATTTTCGTTTTCTTTGCACGAATTAACCCAATGGTTTTATCACTAAATTTTACGAAGTTCAACAATACACAAAATATGCGCATTATTTTTCTTGGTACGCCCGATTTTGCCGTATCAAGCTTACAAGTTTTAGTAGAAAACAACTACGATGTGGTAGCGGTAGTGACCGCCACTGACAAGCGAGCCGGAAGGGGCAATAAGTTAAAGACCTCTCCTGTAAAAGACTTTGCCGTAGCCCATGACATCCCAGTGTTGCAACCACCTAATTTAAAAGATCCGGCATTTCTGGAAGAATTGAAAAGCTATCAAGCCGATTTGCAAATTGTAGTTGCTTTTAGGATGTTGCCCGAATCGGTTTGGAACATGCCCCCACTTGGTACGTTTAACCTGCACGCATCGCTGTTGCCTAATTACAGAGGAGCGGCTCCGATCAATTGGGCCATTATCAACGGAGACACCGAAACCGGAGTATCTACTTTCTTTCTAAAGCACGCCATCGATACCGGAAATATTATTTTTCAGGAAAAAGAACCGATTTTGCCAGAAGACAATATGGGGACGATGTATGAAAAATTGAAGAACAAAGGAGGGCAGCTGGTATTGAAAACCGTACAAGCCATTGAAAAAGGAGATTACCCTCAAATTGAGCAAGATTTGAGTAAACCAACTCCCAAGGCTCCCAAACTTTTTAAAGAAACCGGGCAAATCGATTGGGCAAAATCCAGTGAACAGATCCACAACTTAGTGCGAGGCCTGTCGCCAATCCCAGCTGCCTGGACTACGTTGAACGACAAGCACTGTAAAATTTATAAGACCAATTTGGCTACTCCACGACTGACCGAAGAAATGGGAGATAAACAGCCCGGGGAGTTTGTCACTGACAATAAAAAATACTTATACTACAAAACTGGGGATGGCTTTCTGGCCATTGAAGAGTTGCAGATTCAGGGCAAAAAACGGATGGAAGTCAAGTCTTTTTTATCGGGTAATAAGCTGACTTGACGGTAGTCCAATGCTGTTTCCTTAACACTATAAACGAAATGATTACTTCATACCTGACAGATTTTGGGGATCTGTCAGGTAGGCTGTTCAAAATTTAAAAAAAGTACCCCGTGTTTTTAGTCGTGTCCATTAGCGAAGACGAACCATGTTTGACTAAAGATAGCGAAAATTTTGGCCTTAGTCC